>CAMZKI010000311.1 GCA_947311125.1 uncultured Chlorobiota bacterium | reverse complement strand
GTTGTTGATGTCCACTGGCGTTTAAGGACCCAGTTACCACCTCAGAAACCTTCTATTTAATTATTTCCCTCTAAAATGGCATCCCTTTAAGTCCATAGGCCACCAATGGACCCCAAGTTACTGATGGGAAAGGGTACCAATCCTGGGCCACTTGTTTTAACAATATTGGAATCATGATTCAGATAAGTGTCCAGTGTCGATTATTATCTCAAAGATATTTACTTTTTTTTTCATGTCTCACGGTATTAATATTTCCTGACGAAATACCTTCTTTTATCAGTTGACCTCCGTAATTATAAATTTTAAACGTATAGCCGGTATTCCCGAAATAATTTATAAAAATTGTTTTTCCGGAAGAATAAACATATAAATCTTCCCTGTCCAAGCTCTCTGCAGATAAGGATGTTTTTGTAAATACAACTGAAAATCTGTTATTGTCGATACCCTCATTAAGAAATATCTCAACAATATTTTTTTCTCGCAAATCGTATGTTACTCCGTAATAGTTATCTTTCAAATAAACATTTACGGCTTCAGGAATATTTTCTAAACTGTCAAATGTAAAAACATAATTTCCCGTAACACTTGTTTCATATCCTAATTTAATTTCATTTTCAAATAAATTATGTTCGGGCAATGCCTGAATTATTAAATCTTTATCTTCACAAATTGAATAAAATGAAAAATCAGGATTTGTTTTTAATTTAACGGCATCATATAAATTATCAAAGTTTTCTGTAGCCTCATCAGTAAATGCCAACAAAATATTGTTTTTAACGTTATTTCCGGAAAGTTGCACATAAACTCGCTTTACGGACATATCACTTGCCTGCTTGAAGAAAACAGAATTATTTACCGAGCGAATTGAATTATTGAAAATAACATTGCCGTCAGTCAGAGCTTTCACAAAAAAGCCTTGTCCCGGAGCAATATATCCGTTAAATATTTTACCGCCGCCGGTTCCCGACACATAACCCGACAGGTTAAAAACTCCGTAATCTTCCCACGTATAATTTTGCGTATAGTCATCATCCCAAAAATATAACGAGCCGTTTATAACCCCTGAGTTATTTAAGTTTATAAAATCTAATGCCGATATTGCTGACGGATACGGGTTTCCGATAAGATTAGAGCCGTCAGATGATATTCCGAAACCTGAATTTGTAACACTTACAGTTAAATTACCCGTATTGGGTTTTCCCGTAAGTTCAAAATAGTTTTGTTCATAAGGTCCGTAATAAGCATATCCCGTTGCCGTCTGCATTATTCCGCTTGCTTGTTTCCAACCGTAAATCCAGTCGGGATTACTTACGGTTTCATCATAATAATAAAAATTGGGATTTACATAACCGCTGTTTAACGCAGTGAAAGCATCTGAATTTCCGTCGCTGACGTGTGCAGAAAGATAATGGTAACCTCCGCTTTGCAGGTTTCGTTCAAGCTTAACGGTTCCGGTACCGAAAATATTTCCGTTATCTAAATATGATGCGGTATTCGTAAAGTCAGATTTTAAAATTATTTGTCCGTCAAGAATCATATCGTTATGAATATTAACAGATGCTGTCGGGTTTATTGTAAGTTTTGAATTTGCCGGAATACGCATCCTGTTACAATCAACGTTGGTACTTATTACAGGCATAAATGTTGCCGTTTCCGGAATATATACATCGTCATAAACATCGGCAATGCCTTTTGTCCAGTTAGTTGCATTGTTCCAGTCGGAAGAAAAATTTCCCGTCCAAGATCCTGAAACAACATTAAGGGTATAAGGATTTTGCCATGTATAAGGAGTTGCCGTTCCTGATATTTTAATATAAATTTCGCTTGCTCCGTCGGGCACGTTAACATATAATTTGTTCGGAAATGAGCTGACGGGTCTTGAGCACAACAAATTTTCCGATGCATCGTAAAACGCTATGGTATGAACTCCTGATAAGATACCGTCTATCGTAATTGCTATTGCATTTTGCCCTGTTGCATCAACTTTAAAAACATCATCATCCGAAGTTTTCATATTTTGCTGAAACGTAATATAACCGATTACTGGTCTGTTATATTGTAATTTATATGCCAGATCAAACCTTTTAGGCTCATCAATTCCTCTGATAATATTATAATAATCACTTCCTTCGCTTGTATGCAGAATATTACTTAATGTTGTATCGGTTAGTCCTGCAGGCGTAGGAATATTGCTGCTGTTATGCAACCATTGCCTGTGAATATTAACGGCACCGTCGCCTACTAAACTTCCGCCCCAATCTGCCCAAATTGAAGTCATATAAGTGTATTTTATATTTAAAGGTAAGGGCATTGCCGGGTTGTAATCATAACTGTAGTAACTTGCATTAATACCGACAATATCATCACTCTGACTTCCGTTACAATTGATATCTACATTGTCAAAGGTTGAATTGTACCAAACACTTTTTATGCAATTCTCGTTTCCTCCGAACATATAGATTCCTTGCGGAAGCCCGCCGCAATTTGTGTAACTGTCGTATTCCCAAAGCAAGTCTCTGTTTGCTTCCGAGTCTCCGTTAATGTCCGGAACTGTTGATTTATCATCACCTTGTTGTGCTTTTGTGGGATCCGGTGAAGTATTGGAACCGAGATGTGGGGTCCCGTATGTTGCAACTCTTGCAACTTTATGTCCGTCAGGCAAATAAGGGTCAACCCAATTTGTATGTACTCCGCTTGAATTTGTTCGCTGGAGGTATTCTCTTATGCAAAGCCCGCCCATTGAGTGTCCTACAAGCACTACTTTTTCTGCCCCTGTATAGTTTAATACTTCTTGTATCATTTTTCCGAGAGCGTAGCCCTGTTTAAAAATTCCGGCTTCATTACTTTTGTCAAAATAATCGTTCCATCCCCAGGCACCTCTTATTCGTTCTTCCTGAAAATTTATTGCAAAAATATTTGATCCCGTCCAACCGTCTGTAAAGTTATCTCTGTCAGAATCATAATTCCTTCGTCCTACATTAATAGGATCTCCGTTGTAATAAAAATCTGTCCATTTTACATCGGTTGACATAAGAGAATTCCCGACATCGTCATCAGCATTTAACACGATATCAAAAACGTTTATGTTTCCGAGATTATCGTGATTTTTAAGATAAAGCATCGTTGTTGCAAATGTTTCGTCGCTTCCGGCTAAACCGTGAACGAAAATAACCGGATACGGTAAATTATTTTGCCCGTATGTACTTAAAACCGAAAAAAATATAAAAATAAAGGCGTAGAATATTTTTTGCATAATATAGATTTTTGCCTGCTAATATATATGTTTAACAGCATATATGCAAAAAAAACAATACAAATATTCCTTATACTTATTTTAAATTGAAAAAAGACTCCCCTATTTGGTTACCGTCCATAAATATATCTAGATCATATTTTCCCGGAACAAGTTCAGTATCTGAAATATAATAGGTACAGACATCTGTTTTTTTTCCGTTATAATCAACTTTTCTTTTTGATGAAAATGCTATTTCTCTTCCGTGATGTTTAAACATTCCGGATTCTTTATTCATAAGAATTATACCGTCGGGAGCGGCAACGCGAATATAAACAAATCGTGACCCTTTGGCTGCAAGAACATTATCATCTATGGTAAAACAAACTTTTACTTTTTTAAATTTTCTGGCTCTGCTTGTAGGGTTATCTCTTTTATTCAGCGGTGATATTTGTATGTTTTCGGCTTTCAGTGATTTTGCAATTCTTACTTGTTCCGACAGGCTGTCTTTCAGGAAGGTAAGAGTTTCTGTTTTAGCAACAACGCTTTCGTAATTTTGTTTTATTTCTTTATTTTCCTCCTGCAGTTTTTTGTTTTTGGTATTAAGTTCGTCAATTTGTCGCACAAAATCTTTCATTATTGCTTTCAGAGCTTCGGTTTCTTCCTGCAGTTGTTTTATCTTATACCTGTCAGTGTTTTTTACATGTTTCAGTTTTTCTAGTGTTTCGGCAATTTTTTGCTTTTGTTCTTCAAGTTTTTCGTTCAACTCTTTATTATCGGTTTTCAAGTCATCATACCGTTTTGATATGGTTATCAGTTCTTCTTCTATTACGGCTTTTTCACTCTTTACCTGAACCAGTTCTCGATTTACCTCTTTATTTTCTTTCTGTTGCTCAAACTTATCGTAAAGCAACCATCCGATGAGTAAGGTTTCAATAACAATAATTATCATTAATATTTTTGAAGTCGAGTTCATTTTTATTTGGTTTTAATTATTATTTTTACGGTTATTTATTATTTGTTCAATATATTACTTTAACTGTTTCAAATACATTTGTATTGTGTTATGTAAGCCGAAATATAATGCATCACATATCAAAGCATGCCCGATAGAAACTTCTTTAAGCCCTTTTACACGTTCATTAAAGAATTTTAAGTTATCTAAATCTAAGTCGTGTCCGGCATTAAGTTCAAGGTTATTTTTTAGTGCAACTTCTGCTGCTTTAACAAAGGGTTCAACAGCTTTTTCTTTATTTTCATGAAAATTGACGGCGTACGGTTCTGTGTATAGTTCAACACGGTCGGTTCCTGTTAATGCTGCATTTTCAATCATTTTCACATCAGTTTCCGTAAAAATTGATGTTCTTATACCGGCATTTTTGAATTCCGAAATAACTTCCGTCAGGAAATCCTTATTTTTAATCGTATCCCAACCCGCATTTGAAGTTAATACATTCGGCGAATCAGGAACTAAAGTTACTTGTTCCGGTTTTATATCTAATACCAAATCAATAAATCTTTTATTAGGATTTCCTTCTATGTTAAATTCCGTTGTTATAACTTTTTTCAGTTTATAAACATCGTCGTAGCGAATATGGCGTTCGTCGGGGCGGGGATGTACCGTAATTCCTTGTGCTCCGAAACTTTCGCAATCAACGGCTGCTTTTATAACATCAGGATTATTACCGCCTCTTGCATTTCGCAATGTGGCTATTTTATTAATATTTACGCTTAATCTTGTCATTTTCTTTTGCGGTAAAGTAATTAAATAATATTTTTGATGTCTGATTAAACGGCAAAAGTATAAATTTGATTAATAATATTATACGAATTTTATAAATTTTACAAATATGTTAAGTTTAAAATAACCCAATGCAGGCAAAAGACTTGATTTCAGATATATTTCCGGCAGTAAATATTAATGACAAAGGGGAAAAGGCTCTTGTAAGAATGGACTTTTTTAAAATTTCCCATATACCTCTTGTTGATTCTGACGGTAATTATTTCGGGTTAATTTCCGAGAATGAAATTTATGATTTTGACCTAGTTGACAAAACTTTTTCGTCATATAAAAATGTTCTTGCAAGACCTTTCGTTTTATGCAACAGGCATATTTACGAAGTAATTACGATTTTTACAAAATTTAACGTGTCCGTTGTTCCGGTTTTAAATAGTAAAGAAAAATATATCGGGGCAATTTGTTTTCATGATTTGGTACGACATTTAGGGACATTAACGTCTTCAGAAAATCCCGGTGCCGTTTTTATTCTTGAATTGGATTTCCATAATTATTCTTTGTCGCAAATTGCCCAAATTATCGAAAGTAACGATGCTAAAATATTGAGTTTGTACGCCGAAACGAAAAAAAATTCTACAAAATTAGAACTTACGATTAAAATTAACACAACTGATTTTTCGGCAATAAGAAAAACTTTTGAACGCTATAACTATAAGATAAAGGCTGCATACAACGAAAATGATAAAATAAATGAGCTTTTGGAAGAGCGATTTGATGAGTTTATGAATTATTTAAATATCTAGTACAAAAAGTGATGTTAAATTTTCAAATAACTTAAACAGGTGAACAGCAAATACTTAGCTATTAACATTCTTATAATTATAGTCTCCTCTTTACTGTTTATTCCGTTTATCGGAAATGTGCATTTGTTTGACTGGGACGAAATAAATTTTGCAGAATCTGCCCGGGAAATGATTGTTACCGGAGATTATATTAACGTTAGAATTGACTTTAAACTGTTTTGGGAAAAACCGCCATTATTTATTTGGATGCAGGTTTTATCTATGAAAATATTCGGGATAAATGAATTTGCAGCCCGCTTTCCTAATGCAGTTGCAGGTATTATAACTTTACTTGTTTTATTTAATATCGGGACAAAGCATTTTAGTAAAAATTTCGGACTAATTTGGGTTTTTGTGTACGCCGGCTCTCTCCTTCCTCATTTTTATTTCAAATCCGGTATTATAGACCCTTGGTTTAACCTTTTTATTTTCCTCGGTATATATTTTTTTTTCAGATATTTATATGAAAAGAAAAATCGAATAAAATTTATATTACTTTCATCTGTCGCAATTGGTTTAGGAACTCTTACAAAAGGTCCTGTTGCTTTATTATTGTTTCTTTTGTGCGAATTTGTATACCTGATAATACAACGCTTTAAAATTCCGATAAGGTTTAAAGACATTGTTATATATATTCTCGTTTACTCTTTTGTCGGCGGTTTTTGGTTTATTCTTCAGATACTTAACGGAAATCTCAGTATAATACAAGATTTTATAAAATATCAAACAGAACTGTTCAGCAGCGGAGTTGCCGGGCATGAAAGATTTTTCTTTTATCATTTCGTTATATTATTTTTAGGGGTTTTTCCGGCTTCTGTCTTTGCTCTTAAATCTTTCAAAAAAGAAAAGATAAAAAATCCCGAAAAGGCAATACTGAAAAAACATATGACCGTTTTATTTTGGGTTGTGCTTATTTTATTCAGCATAGTAAAAACCAAAATTGTACATTACTCATCAATGGCATATTTCCCGCTTACGTTTTTAGCAGCTTATGCAATATACAAAACCGAAAAACACGAATACAAAAAATCAAAATTAATATCCGGTATAATAATCTTTCTTGCACTGTTTTATGCTCTTTCTGTTTTTGCCTTGCAATATATCGGGTTACATAACAAAGAAATTATTAAATCAGGACTTATCAAAGATGCCTTTGCAAATGCAAATTTGGAAGCGGTAACATCATTTACCGGTTTTGAATTTTTACTCGGTGTTTTTTTAATTGTCGGCATTATTTTTTCTTTAACTTTAATAAAAAAGCATTATCTGAAAGGTATTTTTATCTTGTTTATAACCAGTATAATTTTCACTAATCTTGCACAAAGCATTATTGTTCCGCAAATTGAAAAAATATCACAAAAAGCTGCAATTGATTTTTTTATTAAGCATAAAAATGAAAATGCATATTTTACAACTTACGCTATGAAAAGTTATGCACCTTATTTTTACACAAAAAAAATGAAACCGGACGATATCAACAAAGAACAAATGCTGACAGGTAAAATATCAAAACCTGTATATGTAATGTGCCGTATTAACAAAAAAGATAATTTTGCAATGCAATATCCGAATTTCAATATCGTTCAAAACAAAAACGGATATGTTTTTTTTAAACGAAACCCTTAAAAACAAGCAACTGTTAATACTCATTACCCTGTCATATTATCAGCAAGCCGAGCAACCGACATCCCTGCTTACCATACAAATTGGCTGATAAGCCGATTAAAAGAAGGTTTTGCTGTTCGTAAGAATCCGTTTAACGGCAAAAGTTATAAAATCAGCTTTAAGAATGTGCAACTGATTGTTTTTTGGACTAAAAATCCGGAACCTTTGATGAAAAAGCTTAATTGGTTTGATGAACATTTCCCCAATTATTATTTTCAGTTTACACTTAATGATTACGACAGGAAAACAGAACCTCATATTCCTGAACTGCGAAAACGTACAGAAACTTTCATACGACTATCAGAACACATCGGAAAAGAAAAAGTAATATGGCGATTCGACCCTTTAATGCTTACAGACAAAATTTCGGTTAACAATTTATCCGATAAAATATCATCGCTCGCAGAACAACTTAAAGAGCACACCGAAAAATTGGTATTCAGTTTTGCCGACATCAAAAACTACCGCAAAGCAAAAAACAACCTTAAATATGCAGGTATTAATTTCCGAGAATTTACTGAAAAAGAAATGAAAAAAATTGCAAAAAATATCTCTGATATTATAAAAAACACAAACTTGGAAGCCGCAACTTGTGCAGAAGCAATTAATTTATCAAAATACGGTATTTCTGACAATAAATGTATCGACGATGAGTTAATAATGAAACTTTTTCCGAATAATATAAAATTAATGCAATTTTTAGGCATTAAAAATCAGGGAACGTTTAACTTTGCAAATATAACATCAAGAAAAAACTTAAAAGATAAAGGGCAGCGAAAAGAATGTAAATGCATAAAAAGTAAAGATATAGGCAGTTATAATACCTGTAATGCAATGTGTTCATATTGTTACGCAAACAACAACAAACATATAAAAAACATATCTTTTTAAAGTTTTTAAATAAAAAAATGAGACTTTTAATAATCATACTGTTATCATTACTAAATCTCGGACAAAACAAAACACTGCACCCTGTTCACTTCTCCGTCATCAATATGGAATATAATAAGCAAAAAGAAGAATTTGAAATTTCAATAAAATTATTCGCAGATGATTTTGAAAAAATTATAAACAGAAACTATAATATCAACCTTAATCTCGGAAAAGACAATCAGTTAAAAGACTATAATAAATTCATTGATAAATATGTAAAAAAACATCTAATCATTGTTTTTGACAAAAAAAATGCAGGAAAGAGAATGACTCAAGACAAAATAATTTTAAAGCCTGAAGAAAATTCAATTTGGATTTATTATAAACTAAAATATAAAAAACCTTACAAAGTAACTGTAAGAAATACTGTAATGACAGATCTTTACAATGACCAAAAAAATTTATTTATTTTTACCGTCGGCAAATTTCAGGAAGCAAAAAAATTTGAAAAAAACGATACCGATTTGCAATTTGTTGTTAAATAACTTATATTTCACCGGATTTTAGTTAAAATGAAAAAAACTGCACTGTATATTATATCTTTTTTGATTTCATTCAATTTATTCGCAACTCATAACAGAGCCGGAGAAATTACTTATAAACACATATCCGGAAATACTTATGAGATAACATTAATAACATATACATATACCCCCAGTGCTGCAAACGAAACAAGAAATGTTTTAACAATACAGTGGGGTGACGGAACAAGTTCTGAAATACCCAGAATTAATATTCAGTATTTACCTAACGATATTCAAAAGAACACATACATAATGCAACATACCTTTCCGGGTGCAGGCGTATATCAAATAGTTATGTCAGACCCGAACAGAAACAGAGGTATTGTGAATATTCCGGAATCAGTAACTGTTGTATTTACTATAAAAACAACACTTAAAATCGACCCCGACATAGGTGCAAACAATACTCCGATACTCCTAAACCCTCCTGTCGACAAAGCCGCATTGGGTCAAATATTCATTCATAACCCTAATGCTTACGACCCCGACGGCGACAGCCTGTCATATAAAATAACCGTTTGCCTCGGTGATAACGGTCAGCCTATCCCCGGATATACTTTCCCTGCTGCAAGCAACAATTTATACGTCGACCCTGTTTCGGGCGACTTTGTCTGGGATGCACCAATGCAAATAGGAGAATACAATGTTGCCATGCTCATTGAAGAATGGCGAAACGGTATAAAAATAGGCGAAATAGAACGAGATATGCAAATTGAAGTTCAGGAAACAGATAACCGACCGCCTGTAATAAACGACTTGCCGGATTTCTGTGTTACCGCAGGAAATACAATAGACTTTGACGTTACCGCAACAGACCCTGACAGTGATGATATAATACTGTCTGCATCAGGGGGTGTTTTCCAGTTTACAAACAATCCGGCAGTATTTCCGGAAACCTCGGGAACAAGCCCTTTAACTGCAACTTTTCATTGGGAAACACTTTGCGAACACATCAGAAAACAACCATACAACATACTTTTCAAAGCAACGGACCAAAACCCTGAAGTTCAACTAACTGCATACAAAAACGTAATGGTTACGGTAGTAGCCCCTGCTCCGCAGAACCTTACGGCAACACCCGGCTCAAACTCCGTAACTTTAAACTGGGATACCTATCAATGCGACAACGCTGCAGGATTCAGAATATACAGACGAAGCGAACCTTACAATTTTACTCCTGCCGAGTGCGAAACAGGAATACCGCCAAACTCAGGATACGTGCTTGCCGGATACGTAACAGGCTCATCGGCAACAAGTTTTGAAGACAACTTTAACGGCTACGGATTACCGCAAGGGTATAATTGGTGCTATAGAATTATTGCATTTTTTGATGACGGAGCAGAAAGTTATGCTTCAAACGAAATATGCACCGAACTTGTCAGAGCTGCACCTGTTATTACAGAAACAAACGTAACATACACCAACGAACAAAACGGAAGCATACACCTTACATGGATGCAGCCGACAGAATTTGACACAGGAACTTATCCCGGACCGTATAAATACATTATAAAATCAAATACAGGACAAATTTGGGGAAATTTTACTGATATCGGAGAGAATAACGGAATTACGGATACAACCTTTACAGATACGCTTATCGACACAAAAAACAACGGAAAATCTTATGAAATAGGACTTTATAATCAAAACGGAACCGACTGGGAACTTATAGGAAGCAATTCTCACAGCTCTTCATTATTCATAGAAGGCATACCGGGCGACAGGAAAATGACAATAAAAATAAACGATAATACGCCTTGGACTAATTATATTTACACTCTATATCGTAAAAGATCCGATTCGGATTGCAATGCAAACGCAATACCTTACGACTCAATAGCCTCTTTTATCGGGACTCAATATACCGACAAAGGATTAAGTAATGACTCAAATTATTGGTATAAAATAAAAAGTTACGGACAATACGGTTTAGACTTTATACCGAAACCTTTGATTAACTATTCACAGGAAATTTGTGTATCTCCGCAGGACACTATACCTCCCTGCCCTGTCAGCCTCACACTCTCAAGCGATTGCGATTTATTTCAAAATTATCTGTCTTGGACAGTTAATGCAGAATGTGCCCCGGATATTGATAATTTCCTTATATTTTATTCCGATACAACAGTCGGAGCATTTCAACTTATTGATACAATTACCGACAACACCGTAAGGAACTATATTCACGCACCCGAAAAATCTCTCGGTGCGTGCTATGTTGTTTCGGCACAAGATTCAGCCGGCAACTATATAAAACCGGAAGAACTTACAAGAGTTTGTATAGACAACTGCGATTATTATGAACTGCCGAATGTTTTTACTCCGAACGGCGACGGTATCAACGACCTGTTTAAACCTTATCCGTATAAATTTGTTGAAAAAATTGATATGACAATTTATAATCGTTGGGGTAACGAAGTTTTCAAAACCGAAGATCCTGATATTAATTGGGACGGAAAAGATTTTGTAACCGGAAAACCTGTATCTGACGGTGTGTATTACTACATATGCGATGTTTATGAAAAACGCTTGTCCGGCATATCAGCAAGAAACATTGCCGGGCTTATCAGAATATTCGGGAATAACGGAAATTCAAAAACAGAATAAAATGAAAATTATCAGACTGACATATATTCTCTCTTTTTTAATACTCCGGACAACTTTTATTTTTTCTCAGGAAAAAAATTTAATTTATCAAAAAGCTTACGCCGAATACGTAAAAAAAGACTACAATAATGCCGTTAATATTCTGAAAGATGATAATTTACCGTCTGTAAAAGCCGACAGATATTTAATGCTGAAGGGAGATGCTTATTTTAAGCTGAAAGACTTTGAAAATGCATTAAAATATTACAAAAAAGCTTTCAAACTGAAAAATAAAACAGCTGCATTAAAAATTGCAGAATGCTTCGCCGAAACAAATCAGCATTATAAAGCCGTTGAATATCTTAAAATTTATCTGAAATATCCCGACAAGCTTCTCCCCTCCGAAGTTAAACTCCTGCCCTCTTTTTCAAATTCAGAAAATGAAAAGGTATGGATAAATTTTTGGAAAGAAAAACATTACAACAGTTACGAACAAAAACTTGACGAAGCAAAATACCAAATCTCAAAAGAAAATTTTGCAGAAGCTTTTGACATTTTGGATAAATTAATTATAAAAAATCAAAAAAGACACAGGGCATTTGAAATGAGAGGCGATTTACTTATGCTGACAAGAGACCCGAAGGCTGCTGCAAATTCATACTTAAAAGCATCGAAAATTAAAAAACGTAATCTAACATACAAAACCAAAGCCGCAAATGCTTACCGACTTGCAGGCAAAAACAAAATCGCCGATAAGATATATACAGGAATCATAAACAACGATTTTTATAATCCTGAAATACTCATTGATAAAGCAAAAAACGATATTAAATTGAAAAAATACGACTCGGCAAAAGAAAGTATTGATATGTTTTTATCATTTTTTCCTGATAATGCAGAGGCTTATTTTATTAAAGGAAAATTATCATATTTACAATCAGAATACATAAATGCTCTCGAAGAACTTAATGAAAGCATAAAAAAAGACCAAAGCAAATACAAGTATTTTATATATTGCGGAGATGCTTATTTCAAAACCAAAACCTATGAATCTGCCGTAAATAATTACCTTATGGCTCTCGACTTAAATCCTAAGCTGCCCGAAGTTTGGTATAAAAAAGGAATAGCTGAAATTAAACAATATAAATACAAAGAAGCTTGTGAAGATTTAAAAAAAGCAAAATCTATGAACTACAACAAAGCCGATGATTATTTAATAAAATATTGCAAATAAATTTCATTCATTATTGAAATATAACTTCTTTTGCAAAAAATTTAAAATATGGACAACAGAAACGAAATAGATTTATTTGAACTGCTTATAAAAATTTACTTATATTTTAAAAAATACTATATAGTTATATTAATTGCCTTTCTGTCAGCAGTAGTCTTTACGTTTGCAAAAAACTATTCGTCTCAGGAAAAATACACATCATCGATGATATTATCAGTAAAACCGGATAATAACTATATGTATGCAATAACTTTAAAGGAATACGCCAAACGTTACGAAAAAAATCCGGCAGAAATAATTACGGGAATTATCAGCCAAGCAAACGAAATGCTTAAAAACGGAAACACTGAAATTCTGGCAAAAAAAATGAACATTGACCCGGCAGATTTAAAACGCTTAAAATCAATATCTTCAATATACAAATTTGACAAGAACGAAGCTCCCGGAAATATAGTAAAAGTAAATGCAGTCGCATCAGATAAAGTTGTTTTCAATAATCTCGGAAACGGAATTATTAACCTTATAAATAATAATTCATACGTTAAAAGCAAAACAAGCGAAGACTCGTTAATGATTATAAATATTATAAAAACAGCAGATAAAAAAATTAAAGAACTTGACAGTCTGCAGGCAAAATTCTTGAAAGACGGTAAAATAAACGATTTAATAATATTTAAAGACAACTCTTTCTTCGGTGAAAGTATTATGATGACTTCACTGAAAGAAAAACTGAATAATGAACTGCAAAATATAAAACAAGCAAAACTTATCGAAGATTTTTATATACCTAAAGCCGTAAAAGCAAGCATAAAAACCGCATTAATAATAAACATCGCCGTTTCTTTATTTTTTGCCGTCTTTATTATAGCTGTCATTGTTTTTATAAAAAAAGCTGAAGAATACGAAAAGAACAAAAACAATTCTTAATTTCATGATTAAGTATAAAATTGTAACCGCTTCGGAAAGTCCGGTAAAAAATCAAGCCGTAAAAGATGCTTTTACAGAAGTCTTTAAAAAAAAAGAACTTACTTTTTTATCAACATCTGTTCCTTCCGGTGTCTCCGACCAACCTAAAAACAATGAAGAAACTTTTGCCGGAGCAAAAAACAGAGCCGAAAATGCAAAAACAAAAATTCAGGATGCCGATTTCTGGGTAGGAATTGAAGGCGGTATCGAAAAAATTAAAAACGAAACCCGAGCATTTGCCTGGATTTACATTATCTCCGACAACAAAACAGGAAAAGCAAAAACAGCAAGTTTCTTTTTGCCGAAGAAAATAACAGACTTACTTGACAAAGGATATGAACTCGGTGAAGCAGACGATATTATTTTCAATAAAAAAGACTCAAAAAAGAAAAACGGAGCAGTAGGCATCCTTACAAAAAATAATGTTTCACGAGCACAATATTACAAACAAGCCGTTGTTTTAGCTCTTATTCCGTTTATTAATAACGAACTTTACTAAACTATGAACCTGAAAGAAACTATGCTTTGGCGATATGCCGTAAAAAAATTTGACGAAACAAAAAAAGTCAGTGAAGAAAAATTAAACGAAATACTCGAAATCACAAACCTGGCTCCGACATCTTACGGATTACAGCCTTATATGACAGTAATTTGCAGTAATCAAGATATTAAAAACAAATTAGTTCCTGCTTCATACAGGCAAAAAAGCATTGCCGAATCTTCACACCTGATTGTTTTTGCCGCAAGAACCGACATAAACGAAAAATACATCAATAAGTTCATTAAATTGACAGCCGATATACGAAAAATCAATGTTGAAGAACTTGAAGAATTCAAAAATATGCTCATTAACTCTTTCTCAAAAAAAACTGACGAAGAAATATTTAACTGGGCTTCAAAACAAGCATACTTGGCATTAGGAACTTTTCTTACAGCTTGTGCAAACGAAAAAATTGACTCTTGCCCCATCGGAGGTTTTATTCCCGAAAAATATGATGAAATTCTGAATCTTCAGAAATACAACCTGAAATCAGTTGTTGCCGCCGTAGTAGGATACCGGCATCCGGACGACAAATATCAAACACTTGCAAAAGTCCGAAAACCTAATAACGAAATGATAATCAACATAAAATAATGTCTTGGATTGAAATAACAGAACTTGTTTTACTCGGTATATTTGTCGGTTTTGTAAACACCCTTTCTGGCAGCGGCTCATTACTTACCCTGCCGTTTTTAATTTCGCTCGGCTTACCTGCCAACGTAGCAAACGGAACAAACCGAATAGCCATACTTCTTCAAAATATTGTAGGAGTTACGAGTTTTAAGAAACAAAAAGTTTTTGAATTTAAAGAAGCTGTTTGGCTTACCGTCCCTGCAGTTATCGGTGCAATCATAGGAGCCTCCGTTGCAGTAAAAATTGACGATAACGTTATGGAAAAAATAATTGCCGTAATTTTAGTAGTTATGTTTTTCCTGCTTATCTTTAAACCTAAAATGTGGATGAAAGAGCAATCAAAAGAATTAAAAACAAAACCAAACTTTATTCAGTTTGTAATATTTTTTGCTATAGGTGTTTACGGCGGGTTTATTCAGGCAGGCGTAGGTCTTTTCTTAATTACGGGATTAGTGCTCGGAGCCGGGTTTGATTTAGTTAAAGCAAATGCAATAAAACTTTTCATAATACTTTTCTTTACAATTTTTGCACTTGCAATTTTCATATACAACGATAACGTAAATTTTAAATACGGGCTGATACTTGCTGCCGGAAATATGCTCGGAGCATTTACAGCCAGTAAATTTGCCGTCAGTTGGGGACCTAAATTCGTAAGATACGTATTACTTTCGGCATTATTTTTGGCTTCTCTCGAACTTTTCGGAGTTTTTAATTATATTTTCGGTTATTTTAACGTGTGAAAATTATAAAAAAACATACTGTTACGGAAGATATAGAAAGTATTGTCAGAACTGCGGATTATATTATTGAAAATTGTTCTTTTTTTGAAACAAAATCTGCCGTAAAAAAAGCAATAAAAAAACAGCGTATCCTTATTGACGGAAAAATATGTCTTACCGGAACACACATAAAAAAAGGACAAGTTATTGAAT
>CAMZKI010000310.1 GCA_947311125.1 uncultured Chlorobiota bacterium | reverse complement strand
TGCCGAGGTTGTAGGAGCCTTGCCTTTAAACGGAGGTGCTTATAACGCATTGTTAAATACAACCGGAAAATCAACCGCATCTCTCGCTGCAACTCTCACACTGCTTTCATATATTGCAAGTAAAATAATTGTCGCAATTATAACACTGAATGCAGGAATTATACTGTGTAAATAGTGCATTGCTTCTGTTGCCGAAATAACGGCGGTAGCAATATATGAAAGCAGTGTGAGAGTTGCAGCGAGAGATGCGGTTGATTTTCCGGTTGTATTTAACAATGCGTTATAAGCACCTCCGTTTAAAGGCAAGGCTCCTACAACCTCGGCATAAATTTTTCTGAAAGCAAACAATACTACTGCAACTATAAGAAGTGCAATCCAAGCATATTGTCCGGCTGCTATAATTGATAAAGCAGATACATAAAGCACTGATGAAGATATGTCATTACCGCAAATTGCGGTTGCTCTTATTTCATTAAGTTTGTGCTGCGAAGATTTTATTTTACTTTCCAAAACCATAAGAGAAAATTATGCGGCAAATTTAAGTTTTTTATAGTAATTGCAAAACATCATTAAATTTTATTAAAACGGGTAACACAGCAGGCTGTTCATACTCTGTGTAAATACTAATCTAAAATTTTCCACTGTTTTTTATAGGCTTTTCTGAAATATTTGAAGAATTTATCGCCTTGAGTGTATTGTGCAATATATGATTTGTAATTACCTTTCGGGTCTGTATCAAAATCTCTTTTTGCCATATCGGTTGCCAATACAATTTGCATTTCTTTCGTATAACTTTTTTTGGCTTGTCTCCGACTTAATTCTCTCAACAAGTCAAGTGCTTTATCGTATTCTTTGTTATGATTATAAAATCCGATCGAGTAAATGATAAAATCACTGTACGATTTCTGAATAAAATCAAACAAAGGTGTATGATTTATGCCGTATTCGGTAATATTTTGAATTTTGTAATAGTCTTCAGTCGAAATATATGTTTCAATTGCCGATTTATAATTTTTTCTTATTAAATAAGTATTTACCGTTTCAATGTTTTTCAAATATTTAACGGCAGGCGATATATAATCTTTTTTAACGGCAACTTTTCTTGTATCAATCTCACATTTTTTATATTTTCTTGACAACTCAAAAGCTTTATCCAGTTTTTCATCTGCTTCGATATATTTTTTAGAATTAATCAAATCAAGTGCAGAATTGTATATTTTATCAAAGGCATTTTGTGCGTTTATACACTCTTTTTTGAAAATTAACTTTTTAAGTTCCGTTTTAGCTTTTATAACTTCAGGATTATTTTCAACGGAATATTTTTCTGAAATTGTTTTGGCGTTGTCATAAAGTTTGCGTGCCGTATTTAAATCGTTTACTTTGACTTTGTTTTTACCGTTTTTACAAATTTCTTTAACAAAATTTTCTGCCGTATTATTTATGTAAGCAAGCAGCTTTAAATTTTTTCTTACTCCGAAATTTGTTTGTATTGATACGGCTTTTGTAAATTTATCCAGTGCTTTTTGATATTTACCTTCCGATGCAAAATCATTTCCTTCGGAAATTACGTTGTTATAAATTGCCTGCTTTATGTCAAGAAATAATCTGTCTTCTTTTGAATTTTGTTTAAGGCTGTATTTTTTTCTGTATGATATCGCTTTGTCTGCAAATATTTCGGCATCTTCATTTTTACCTTTCCTGAAATAATTCTCTGCATCATTGAGGTATGAATTATATATGCCTGTTCGGGCTTTTTTGTATCCTTTCACTAATGCTTCGGAGCAGTTAATTTGCCTGTAACCGTTACAAACTCTTGCGGCATTGTCATATTCATTAATTGCCTGACTGAATTTTTTATTGTATGTATACTTATTGCCTCTTTCAAGATACCTGTTGTATAAAGTACGTATTCTTTCTTTTATTCCGGAGTCGTCGTTAATAAAATCTCTGTTTTCGTAGGCATAATTTACTGCATCATTTATTATCCTTTCGGCTTCTGTTAAATTATTATTTCTGAAATTTACGTCTGCGGTATTTAATATTTGATAAAACTTACCGTTAATCGCTCTTGATATTTCAACGTCCATAGCCTGCCTGCACCTTACTTCCGGAAAGTCTCTGCAAATTTGCGAAGCAGTTGAAAGAACTGCCGCAGCATCATCAAAACGAGCATTATTGTTTAATTCGGCAGCGTTAAGTAAAAAATCGTTATAAATACCTCGTGCCAATTCAACGGTTTGTAACTTTGTTTCAGTGTCAGGGTTCATTCCTCTTATCTGAAAAAGTTTATCTATCGCCTTATCAATATAGCCTGAATTGTAATAAAGTCTTGCAAGTTGAAAGTGTGAAGGAGCAAAACCCGGATTAATCTCAATTGATTTATTAAAATAATAATCAGCCTGTCCGTGATTATGACGAGCTATCATCTCAATTCCTCTCTCATAATATATTTTATCAAAATTATCTATCAAATCCGTACATACATCTTTTAATAATTCCGCTTTATTTAAAATTCTGTTTAATTTACTCTTCAAACCTTCGGGGTCATAAATATTCAGCGGTAAAAAACGATAAAATTCTTTCTGCTTTACCGTATTAACATAAACTTCTGCTCTTATTGCCGTATCTCTTAATCTGTATAATTCATTCAAATCTTCCAAATGGCTTAAGTAATCCCTGTCTGCATTTATTCTGTTAAGTTGTCTTAATCTGTTTCTTGCAGACACATTTTCATCATAATACCTGTCAATCATTACCGACTCATTATTAAACATTTGTAAATTCAAATCAGTATAATCAAATACTCTGTTTACAATTTTTATTTTATAATTCTCGGTATTTACGGTATCAGTAACTGTCATATGAACAAGCTCTGTATTATTATCTTTGACATTTATATCATTAAAAGTATATGTATTTACAATATTATTACCGTTTTTTAACCACTGCAACGTAAAAGATATCTTTCCGGGAATTAATGCCTTACTTACATCAAACCCTCTGTACATTTTATCTCCCTCAATTTTAATATTACTGATATCTGCTATAAACTCAAGTCGGTTGCCTCTTTTCAGTATTTGTCTGTGTTCATTAAAAGAAAATCTTAAACTCACATTACTGACCGGCTTCGAATACCCTTGTGCAATCTTCCTGAATATCTGATTTTTAACACCTGATTGTCCTTGCTCATATCTTATTAAAAATGTCAAAGTATTTTCTTTATCAAAAATAATCTGACTTTGAGAATACCCTGAAGAAAAATATATTAAGAAGGAAATTACTAATAATGAGAGCTTTTTCATAAGACTGTATTTGATATTTAAAATAAAATCACATTAACTTCCGGAAAATGTTAAAAAACAATTCCGTATTTTGTCAAAATATTGCAAATTTGCAAAAAATCATTTTAATAAAACAATTTTAAATAAGATAAGAATGAAAAAACATAATTTTTATGCAGGACCGTCAATTTTACCCCAATCAGCTATTGACGAGACTATAAATGCTCTGAAAGACTTTGCCGGAACAGGACTTTCTTTAGCCTCAATTTCACATCGTTCAAAAGAATTTGATGCGGTTATGAATGATGCTGTTGCTTTATTTAAAGAACTGTTGGATATTCCGGAAGGATACTCAGTATTGTTTTTAGGAGGCGGGGCAAGTACTCAATTTGCAATGGTTCCTTTTAATTTAATGAGGAAAAAAGCTCTTTACGTTAATACGGGAACTTGGTCTACAAAAGCTGTTAAAGAAGCAAAAATGTTCGGTGATATTATAGAAATTAAAGGAAAGGACTTTTTCTCAATTCCTAAAGGTTACGATATACCTGACGATGTAGACTATGTTCATATTACCACAAACAATACAATATACGGTACCGAATATCATGAAGATTTAAACGTAAAAGTTCCTTTGGTTGCAGATATGTCATCTGATATTTTCAGCAGAAAAGTTGATGTCTCAAAATATGCAATTATTTACGGAGGTGCTCAAAAAAATCTTGCTCCTTCAGGCGTTACATTTGCTGTAGTAAGGCATGACGTTCTCGGTAAAGTTAAGCATAAAATCCCTACTATGCTTAATTACCAAACACATATAGATAAAAACTCTATGTTTAAC
>CAMZKI010000309.1 GCA_947311125.1 uncultured Chlorobiota bacterium | reverse complement strand
GTAGTTGCAAAACACGGAACCCAAAGAGCATACTTAAAACTTAATGACGGCAATTCACTGTCATTAAGCAGATTTGACGTATCCGGCGAAAAAATAAAAAAAGGAATTAAAGGCTTTATTTACGGAGAAAGAGGTGTTTGGCGTCCCGGCGATTCAATATTTATAACATTTATTTTAAAAGATGATTTAAATTCCGTTCCCGAAGGACACCCTATTATCTTCAAACTGAAAGATCCGCAAGGAAAACTTGTAAAAAAAGAAATTCTGACAAAAAATAAAACTAATTTTTACGGATTTATTGCAAAAACCGAAGATAACGCAATAACAGGAAATTATAATCTTAATGTTTCCGTAGGTTCTGTAAGTTTTAATAAAACAGTCAAAATTGAAACCATAAAACCAAACAGACTGAGAATAGACTTTAACTTCCCCGACAAAATAATACAAGAAAGTAAAACAAACAGTGCCGTAATAAACGTAAAATGGCTGCACGGTGCTCCCGGTAAAAACTTAAAAGTTAAAGTCAATGCATCACTTTATCCGGCAACCGCATCATTTAATAAATATTCTGATTTTTCTTTTGATGACCCGACAAAACATTACAAAATTGAAAACAACGAAATTTTAGATAATTACACCGATAAACAAGGAAACGTAAATCTAAACGCCGATTTTTATACAAATAACGAAGCTCCGGGAATGATGAAAGCCGTTTTCATAACAAAAGCTTTTGAAAAAGGAGGTAATTTCAGCATTGATCAATATACCCTGCCCTACTCTCCTTACAGTTCATACACCGGCATTAAACTCCCTAAGGGCGATAAAATAAGAGGTATGCTCTTAACCGATAAAAAACACAAGGTTGAAATAGTTACTCTTACCCCCGACGGAAAATTACTCAAAGAAAAACATAAAATAAACCTTAAATTCTATAAACTGACATGGAGATGGTGGTTTGATGCTTCGGCAAACAACGTGTCAAGCTATAATTTCAGAAACTCGGCAACTTTACTTAAATCCGAAACAATTACAACTTCCGGAGGAAAAACATCTTGGGATATTCAGGTAAATTACCCTGAATGGGGACGATATCTTGTTATAGCAGAAGACCTGCAATCAGGACATTCTGCAGGTAAAATTGTTTACATAGACTGGCCCGGCTGGGCAGGAAGAGCCCAAAAAGGAGATTCCGAAGGAGCATCAATGCTCACTTTTATTTCAGATAAAGACAAATACAATGTAGGAGAAAAAGTTAAACTTACCATACCTACAAGCAAAAACGGAAGAGCCTTAATAAGCATAGAAAACGGAACAAAAGTTATTAAATCTTATTGGGTTGAAACCGAAGAAGGAGAAACTCATTTTGAATTTAAAGTTTCAAAAGATATGACACCTAACGTTTTCGTTAATGTTACGCTTTTGCAACCGCACTCTCAAACAGCTAACGACCTGCCTGTAAGAATGTACGGAGTAATCCCTGTTATGGTCGAAGATCCGAAAACGCATCTCAAACCTAAAATAAATATGCCCGATGAAATTGAAAGCGGAAAAAATTTTACGATAACCGTATCCGAAGAATCAGGCAAAAATATGACCTACACACTTGCAGTTGTCGATGAAGGACTGTTAGACATAACGCGCTTTAAAACTCCCGACCCTTGGGGTAAATTCTTCGCCAAAGAAGCACTCGGTGTAAAAACCTGGGATATGTATAATGACGTTATCGGTGCTTATGCCGGAGAACTCGAAAGATTATTTGCAATAGGCGGCGGTATGGACGAAGATGTCCAAAATAAAAGCACAAAAGCAAACAGATTTAAACCCGTTGTAAAATATCTCGGCCCGTTTACACTGCCCGCCGGCTCACAACAAAAACACACACTGAAAATAGACAATTACATAGGCTCAATAAGAACAATGGTAATAGCCGGAAACAACAAAGCATACGGTTCTGCCGATAAAGCCGTAAAAGTTATCAAACCGCTTATGATTATCGGAACTTTGCCGCGAATATTATCTCCGGGAGAAAGCGTAAAATTACCGGTAAGTATTTTTGCTATGAAAAATAATATCAAAACCGTTAAAATAAGCGTCAAAACCAACAATCTCTTTACCGTAAACGAAAAATCATCGAAAACAATAAAATTTAACGAACCGGGAGAACAAGATGAATTCTTCGATTTAAAGGTTAACAGTAAAATCGGAAAAGGAGAGGTTATTCTTACTGCTGCTTCAGGAAACTTTAAATCAGAATATAAAATCGAAATTGATATAAGAAACCCTAACAATCCTTCAGTAAGAGTCATTGAGAAAGTTCTGTCTGCCGGCGAAACGTGGGAAACAGAATATACTCCGACAGGAACGGCAGGAACAAATACGGGAACCATTGAAGTATCATCAATACCGCCTGTAAATCTTGAAAAAAGATTGAAATATCTTATTCAGTTCCCTTACGGTTGTGTAGAACAAACAACATCATCCGTATTTCCGCAGCTGTACGTATCAAATTTAGTTGACTTATCAAAAGAGAAAAAGAAAAAAATTGAAACAAATATCAAAGAGGGAATAAAACGCCTTGAAAAATTCCAACTTACCAACGGCGGGTTTTCATATTGGCAAAACGGAACAAACGTAAGCACTTGGGGAACAAACTATGCCGGTCATTTCTTAATAGAAGCTAAGAAAAAAGGTTATGCCGTACCTTCAGGTATTATACAATCGTGGAAAAAATACCAAAAAAATAAAGCAAAGAACTGGATAAATGACGGTCCGACTTCGCAACTTGAGCAGGCATATCGCTTATACACCCTTGCATTAGCAGGCGACCCGGCAAAAAGTGCTATGAACCGCCTGAAAAACACTGCAAACTTATCTCTTGCAGCAAAGTGGAGGCTTGCTGCCGCGTACCTGCTTTCCGGCAAAAAAACAACAGCAAAAAATATGATTGCCGGATTAGGAACCGACATAAAAAAATACACCGAATTATCGCATACTTTCGGCACAGAGATAAGAGATAAAGCAATGATATTGGAAACTCTTACACTAACCGGTAACAAAGATAAAGCATACAAATTACTTAAAGAAATATCGGAAGAACTTTCGAGCAACAGATATATGAGTACGCAAACTACGGCATATTCTCTCATTGCTGTTTCGATGTATAGTTCCGGTTCAGAAACAAAACCTTTAAAATACCGATATTCGATTAACGGAAGTAACATAAAAAGTGTAAATTCGGATAAAGCTGTTTCTCAAATTGAAATTAATATAGACGGAACAAAATCCGGCAAACTGAAAATAGAAAATACAAGTTCTGATATTATATATGTCGGAGTAATTTTACAGGGAATACCGCCTGTCGGCGTAAGTTCCGATTCTCAAAAAGATTTACGCATAAGTGTTTCATATTCATTGCCCGACGGAACTCCGCTTTCTCCGCTCAGCATCGAACAAGGAACAGATTTTACGGCAGAAGTAACAATTACGCACCCCGGCATTTTGAAAGACTATAAAAACTTAGCTTTATCTCAAATATTCCCTTCCGGTTGGGAAATCATTAATACAAGATTATACAACACCGGAATAACATCTTCTTCTTACGACAATAAAGATATAAGAGATGACAGAGTTTACACTTATTTTGATTTAAAAAGAGGAAAAAGCAAAACATTCAGAGTTCTGCTCAATGCAAGTTATGCAGGAAAATTTTGGATGCCTCCGGTTTATTGTAATGCTATGTATGACGATGGTATTTTTGCCCGAAAAGGAGGAAAATATGTAACGGTTAAGTAAAATATGAGATAAATTTTAAAAAAATAATATTGTATTTAAAAAGATAGTTTTTATATTTGCACCCGCTTTTACGGGAGAGATGGCAGAGTGGTCGAATGCGGCGGTCTTGAAAACCGTTGTACCGAAAGGTACCGGGGGTTCGAATCCCTCTCTCTCCGCAATAAAAAACAATAAAAAAACTCGGAATATGATATTCCGAGTTTTTTTATTTTCTGCTTTTGCCTGATTAATCACTAAAACCTTCAGGTTCTACCGGATTATCCAATGCCTGATTATACATTGTCATAGCTCTGAGACTCATACCCATACTTGAAAAACCGCCGTCGTGAAATATATTCTGCATCGTTATTTTTTTTGTTAAATCAGAAAACATAGTAATACAAAAATTCGCAAACTCATCAGCATCGGCGTTACCCAACGGCGACATTCTTTCCGTAAAATCCATCAACCCGTCAATTCCCTTAACACCGCTTCCGGCAGTTGTCATTGTAGGTGATTGAGATATTGTATTACTATGTTTTCTGATTTAACAAAAAAAATAACAATGCAGAATATATTTCACGACGGCGGTTTTTCAAGTATGGGTAT
>CAMZKI010000308.1 GCA_947311125.1 uncultured Chlorobiota bacterium | reverse complement strand
TCCTTCCAGAAATTCTTGAAAATTTTGAAAATAATCTTCACGATAAAGACTCACTCAATAAAATTTTTGCCGATGCATACAGAGAAACAGACTATTACCTGTCTAAAAATAACAGAGAATATATCTCAACACTTGTAGTAACAGGAGCCTGGACGGAAGGTCTCTACCTTATGACACAATTAGCAAAGGGAAATAACAATAAAAAATTAATTGACAGAATAGGAGAACAAAAATACTCACTTCAAAATTTATTAAAACTTCTGGAAGGAGAACAAAAAGATGACAATAATTTCAGAGAATTAAAGAAGAAACTAAACAACCTTAATCTCATATTCAATAAAATAGAAATAAAATACAAGTATTTTAATCAAATTGTTGCTCCCAACGAGCGGAAAACAATTATTTTGAGCGAAACAGAAATAAATATAACCCCGGAATTGCTGAAAGAGATAACCGAAGAAACAAAACAATTACGAAAATTTATTATTAAATAGCAGTGAAAAAAATTAACCTTAAATATATAGTTCTGTTTTTTAGTTTGTTTATGATAACATCAACTGTTTTCGCACAGTTAGATTCTGTTATGGCAAAGTGTAACACATTTCTTTCCGATGGATTTATTCCTGACGGACAACAGTATTTAAGTTTAATTACCGGAGATCAAACAGCTGAATTCAGTGCCGTTTTCTACGGCGGAAATACCTACAGGGTAATTTCCTGCGGAGGCAGTTCCGACAACGATATTATTTTTTCAATATACGATAAATACAGAAATCTTCTTTTTACAAATACCGATTACGAAAATACTAATTATTGGAACTTTCAGTTCGAATCTACTATTGAATGCTTTATTGAAGCAAAGTTCGCATCCGGCAATAAGTCCGGTTTTGCAATTATACTTATAGGTCTGGAAAAATGAGCGAAAATATACTAAAAGCTTTAATGCAACTTTTTGCAATTATTGCTCGTCCCGACAGCGATGAAAGTACCCGTCGTCCGCTTGTAAAACTGTTTCTGACCCAGCAGCTAAATAAAGAACTCGTATCAAAATATCTCATAATTTTTGATAATTTTTATCACGAACACCAAAAAAAAGCCAATAATAAAAGAGCCAAAAGAATAGCATCATCTTCCGTAAGAGTCCTTACTATTTGCACTCTTATTAACAAAGAACTTACTTTAAAGCAAAAAATAATTGTTCTTATAAGATTGTTGGAGTTCATTAATTCAGAAGGAAAAGCAAGCGAACAAGAATACGAGTTTGTAAAAACGGTAGCCGAAACCTTTTATATTCCCGAAGAAGAATATCAGAGACTAAAAAAATTTGTACTTAACAAAAAAGGTCGAATACCTGATTTTGAGAACATTCTCGTAATACACAATAAAGAGCCTGAAGATAATAAAGTAAGATATTTGTATACAAAAGCTCTCGATGAACCTATTATCGTTTATTACAGCAAAATGTCGAATATGTATATATTCGAATATTACGGTTCAAAAGAACTTTTTCTTAACGGTCAGCTAATCCTTAAAGACAGAGTTTATGCTTTGTCATCAGGTTCTGCAATACGTGATGCAAAAAGGCATCCCATATATTTCAGCGATATAGTAAAAGCCTTCAGAAAAGAAGCAGGAGAAACAAAACTTCTGTTTGAAGTAAGAAACCTTACATATAAATTCAGAAGCGGAAAAACAGCAATTCATAAAACTGATTTTACTGAAACAAACGGTAAATTAGTAGGCATAATGGGAGCAAGCGGCTCCGGAAAATCTACTCTGCTCAATGTTCTTAACGGAAATTATCCTGCCACCACAGGGCAAGTTTTGATAAACGGATTTGACGTAAATATCGACAAGGAAGAGATAGAAGGACAGATAGGCTTTGTTTCTCAAGATGATTTATTGATGGAAGACCTTACGGTTTTTCAAAACTTATATTACAATGCTCGGTTGTGTTTCGGAGGACTGTCAAAAAAACAAGTCCTTAAAAAAGTAATAAAAGTACTGAAAAATCTGGGTCTATATGAAATTAAAGATATGAAAGTAGGGAGTCCGCTGAATAAAAAAATAAGCGGAGGACAACGAAAAAGACTGAATATAGCCCTTGAACTAATAAGAGAACCTGCAATATTATTCTTGGATGAACCGACATCAGGTTTGTCTTCCAGAGATTCCGAAAATATTTTGGACCTTCTTAAAGACATAACCCTTAAAGGAAAACTCATTTTTGTAGTAATACATCAACCTTCTTCTGATATTTTTAAAATGTTCGACCGCCTTATTATCCTGGATCAAGGCGGATACATTGTATATAATGATGACCCTGTTGACTCGCTGGTTTATTTTAAATCAAGAATAAAACAGGCAGACTGGAGTGAAAGCGAATGTCCTACATGCGGGAATGTAAATGCAGAGCAAATTTTTGACATATTAGAGTCTCAAATTCTTGACGAATACGGAAACCTTACATCAACAAGGAAATACAAGCCTCGTGAATGGTACACATATTATGAGGAACATAAAAAAACAAAATATACTTCCGGTGAATTTAAAGAAGAACGAAAAATCCCGAAAACACTTCCTGAAATAAAATTTAAAGTTCCCGGAAAATTCAGGCAGTTTTGGATTTTTACTAAAAGAGACGTCAAGTCTAAACTTGCAAACGTTCAATATATGATTCTTAATCTGCTGGAAGCTCCCCTGTTGGCATATTTGCTTTCAGAAATAATAAAATATCTTGATATTTCAGCAGAAAATGCATACGGATACAGCTACAGCGAAAATGATAATATTCCGGTTTTTATTTTTATGGCTGTTATTATAGCCCTGTTTACCGGAATGACAATGAGTGCCGATGAAATAATAAAAGACAGAAAAATAAGAACCAGAGAATCTTTTCTAAATCTCAGCAGGAACAGTTATCTGCTTTCCAAAACATTTATATTGTTCACTATTGCCGCATATCAGGCGTTGTCATTTACTTTAATAGGAAACTATATTCTTGAAATAAAATCAATGTATTGGGAATACTGGTTGATTCTGTTTACGACATGGGCATTCTCAATAATGATGGGACTAAATATATCCGACGGATTTAAAACATCAGTAACAATCTATATAATAATTCCCTTCCTGATTATTCCGCAAATAATTTTAAGCGGTATTATTGTGAGATATGAGAAACTTAATCCTGCAATTACCACTCCCGGAACAGTTCCCTGGTTCGGTGAAATTATTACGGCAAGGTGGGCTTATGAAGCTCTGGCAACATATCAGTTTGTGTACAACAAGTATCAAGAACCTATTTACAAGTGGGAAAAAATAAAACACGAAGCAAATTTTAAAAAAGATATGGTTATAAATAACCTGAATAACAAAATTAACTTTTATGAACGACACAAAAACGAACTCTCCAAAGAAGATAAAATTATAAACAACTTTGAAGTTTTAAGGAATGAGATAAAAAAAGAACTGAAATTTAACAGAAGCGTAAAATCGGATATAAATATTGATAACCTGTATATTGATAAAATTACAAAAGAAGACATTAAAAAAGCTAAAGAATATCTTTTAGAATTGAAGCAATATTATATAGACAGATACAAATTAGCAGAGCAAAAAGAAGATGAATATATTTACGAGCAAACCAAAACACCCGAATTAAACGAAAAATATATTCAGCTTAAAAGAGATTATCACAATGAAGCCCTTGAGGATATTGTTACTAATAAGAACGAACTGAAAAAAATACTTGAATATAACGGTCATCTGTATCAAAAAACCGATATGATATATAAATATCCCGAAAAAATTATAATTTCTCACTTTTATGCTCCTAAGAAAAAACTTTTTGATGGTAAATATTATCCGACATACTGGGTAAACTTTGTAATAATCTGGATTTACACATTGCTGCTTTATATAACACTTTACTTCAGCATAATTAAAAGAACATTTGCATTTTTTGAAAATATCAGTTATAAATTAAAAGACAGAAAAGCTCTTAAGTATTAATCCTTTTCGGCGAATGAAAAAAATTATTATTATAAACGGTCCTAACCTTAACCTTTTGGGTATAAGAGAAAAATCTATATACGGAAATATCTCTTTTGAAAGCTGGTTTGAAAATATTCCGGCTAAATTTCCGGAAATAAATATTGAGTTTTTTCAGTCTAATAATGAAGGGGAAATTATAGACAAACTTCACGAAACAGGTTTTTCTTACGACGGGATTATACTTAATGCCGCAGCATATACACACACCTCGCTGGCAATTGCCGATGCCGTAAAAGCAATAAAAACTCCGGTTACGGAAGTGCATATCTCAAATATCTTCAGCAGAGAAGAAATACGACATAAATCACTGACAGCACCGTATTGTGCGGGAATAATATCAGGATTCGGATTAAAATCTTATGAACTCGCAATAAGAAGTTTCTTTTAAAAACTTTTTTAAATTCTTTAATAATTGACTTGTTCGGTCTTTTTGATATATCTTTGTAAATAGATTTAAGTATAATTCTATTTAAAACCGAACGATGAAAATTCCGATAGTTGAAAATGATCCCTATTTAAAACCTTTTGAAGATATTATCAGAGCAAGACTTGATAAAATTAAAGAAAAAGAAAAAGAACTTGCAGGAAATAAAAGTTTGTCAAATTTTGCCGATGCTCACAAATATTTCGGTCTGCATAAAACAAAATCAGGATTTATATACAGGGACAGCTTGCCTAATGCAACGGATGTTTATATTATCGGAGATTTCTCAAATTGGGAAGTTTCAGAAAAGTTTAAACTGAAAAAAGATAAAAACGGAGAATTTTCAATTGAAATAAAATCAAATATATTAAAACATAAAGACCTGTACAGACTTTTTGTAAAATGGGACGGAGGCAGCGGAGACAGAATACCTGCCTATGCCTCGCGAGTTGTGCAGGATGAGCAAACCGGAATCTTTAATGCTCAGGTTTGGTTTCCTGAAAATCATTACAAATTCAAAAATAAAGTTCCTGAAAAAAAAGATTCTGTATTTATCTATGAAGCACATATAGGAATGTCATCGGAAGAAGAAAAAGTTTCCGGATTTAACGAATTCAGAGAAAAAATTTTACCTGTAATACACTCTTTAGGCTATGATACAATACAATTAATGGCAATACAGGAACATCCGTATTACGGCTCTTTCGGATATCATGTATCAAGTTTTTTTGCTGTTTCGTCGCGGTTCGGAACCCCTGAAGATTTAAAAAAACTAATTGACGAGGCTCACGGATACGGAATAAGAGTAATAATGGATATTGTTCATTCTCATGCAGTTAAAAATGAAGTTGAAGGTATATCAAAATATGACGGGAGCGAATATCAATTTTTTCATTCCGGAAACAAAGGATATCATCCGGCTTGGGATTCGCGGTGTTTTGATTACGGCAAAAATTCGGTATTGCATTTCCTCTTATCAAATTGTAAGTTTTGGACAGAAGAATATAATTTTGACGGCTTCAGGTTTGACGGTGTTACGAGTATGCTCTATTATAATCACGGTCTCGGAACCGATTTTACTTCTTATAACGATTATTATAATGAAAATCAGGACGAAGATGCTTTGACATATCTTGCTCTGGCTAATAAACTTATACATGAAATAAAGCCTGAGGCAATTACGATAGCCGAAGAAATGAGCGGTATGCCGGGTATTGCAAGCTCATTATCCGACGGAGGTTTTGGGTTTGATTACAGACTTGCAATGGGAATACCGGATTTTTGGATAAGAACAATAAAAGAGCAGAAAGACGAAAATTGGCATGTAGGTAACATATTTTACAGACTTACAGACAAAAGAAAGGATGAAAAAACCGTGAATTATTCAGAATCGCACGACCAGGCTCTTGTAGGAGATAAAACAATTATATTTCGCCTTGCCGATGCTGATATGTATTACTATATGCACATAAATAATATGAATATAATTACCGAGCGGGCAGTGGCTTTACACAAGATAATACAGCTTGTTACGGCAGCGTCGGCACAAACCGGTTATTTGAATTTTATGGGTAATGAATTCGGACATCCGGAATGGATTGATTTTCCCGGAGAAAGAAATAACCATTCTTATAAATATGCACGAAGGCAGTGGAGCTTGGCAAAAAACAAAGAACTTGCCTATTATTATCTTAATTCTTTTAATACAGAAATGATACATCTGCTTAAGTGTAAAAATATTACAAGTAAGAACATTCAGCTTTTGTCTGACAAAGCTTACGACCAGGTCCTTATTTTTAAAAGAGATAAATTCATTTTTGTTTTCAGTTTTAATCCGTTTACGTCTTTTCCTGATTACGGCTTTGAGACCTCAAAAGGCGAATACAAAATAATTCTTAATTCTGATGATGAGGCATTTCTCGGTAAAGGAAGAATTGATACGGAACTTATTTATAAAACCTCAGAAATTAACGGTAAAAATATTTTGAAAGTCTATATTCCCGTGAGGACATGCTTTGTTATGGAAAAGATTTCTTAATATTATGTATTTAAACAAAAAAGAAGTTGCCTTTTTTTCGGCAACTTCTAAGTTTTGTGTAGTTTTTAACAAAAAAGTTTAGGCAAATAAAACTCTTTGCAAATAAGATGAGTTTACTTAACTGTTTCCATAAATTTTTCAATTTTTTTTAAAATATTTATTCTGTTCCGGGAGGGCAGGGGAGATATGAACAGTAATAAAGCCTTTCTGATTTTTTTGAAAATAACACTAATATGGCTCTAAAAGAATTTTAGAGCCTTTCTATTTGTGCACCTATTGCATTAAGTCGGGTGTCAATATTCTGATATCCTCTGTCTATTTGCTCTATATTATGAATTATGCTTATTCCCTTTGCTGACATTGCAGCTATAAGCAAAGCTATACCGGCTCTTATATCGGGGGATGTCATAGTTGAGGGTCGTAGGCAAGATTCTCTGTTTAAGCCTATTACGGTTGCTCTGTGCGGGTCGCATAATATTATTTTAGCCCCCATGTCTATAAGTTTGTCTACAAAAAACAGTCTGCTCTCAAACATTTTTTGATGTATAAGCACACTTCCTTTTGCCTGGGTTGCCGTTACTAATATAACACTTAGGATGTCCGGTGTTAAGCCGGGCCACGGAGCATCGGCTATTGTCATGACCGAGTCGTCAAGAAAAGATGCAATTTCATATTTTTCGTGTTTCGGAATATAAATATCGTTACCTCTTTGCTCTGTATGAATACCAAGTTTTTTAAAGGTAGGAGGAATCATTCCTAAATCGGCAATATTTGCATTTTTTATAGTTATTTCTGATGCAGTCATGGCAGCCATACCTATAAAACTTCCTATTTCTATCATGTCGGGCATAACGGTATGAGTGCATCCGCCTAAAGAATCTACACCTTTTATATGCAGCATATTTGAACCGATACCTTCTATTTTTGCCCCCATTGAGTTAAGCATTTTGCTTAATTGTTGCAGATAGGGTTCGCAGGCAGCATTATAAATTGTTGTTTTTCCTTCGGCAAGGACAGATGCCATAAGAATATTTGCCGTTCCCGTTACCGATGCTTCGTCAAGCAGCATATAATTTCCTTTCAGCTTGTCGGCTTCAACGGAGTAAACTGCATTTTCGGTATCGTAATTAAAATTTGCACCGAGTTTTTTAAATCCGAAAAAGTGTGTATCTAATCTTCTTCTGCCTATTTTATCGCCTCCGGGAGCCGGAATAAATGCTTTTCCGAAACGTGCCAGTAAGGGACCGAGTATCATTACTGATCCTCTGAGTCTGGCTCCTTGTTTTTTGAACTCTTCGGTTTTAAGATAATCAAGGTTGATGTTTTCGGCTTTAAAAGTATAGTC
>CAMZKI010000307.1 GCA_947311125.1 uncultured Chlorobiota bacterium | reverse complement strand
ATTTGATTCGGGGCAACATCCATATAATCGAGTTTTTCTTTTTCGATATACGGAAAATCTCCCTGAGATCTTGCTTTTACTTTTTCTGTTTTCAGTTCTCCTTTTTCGTCGAAATCAGAGTTTGCCTGACCTATTATTTTATTATCCTCTTCTTCTGCACTTAAATATACTACACCTTTTTCCGAAATATTAACTTTTCCGGTTTCTACTTTTCTGTAAGGTGTTTCTATAAAACCTAACTCATTTATTTTGGCATATACGCAAAGAGATGATATTAAGCCGATATTAGGACCTTCAGGGGTTTCGATAGGACAAAGTCTTCCGTAATGGGTATAGTGAACGTCTCTGACCTCAAACCCGGCCCTTTCTCTGGAAAGACCTCCGGGACCGAGAGCTGACATTCTTCTTTTATGAGTCATCTCAGCTAAAGGATTTGTCTGATCCAAAAACTGAGAAAGTTGATTAGTTCCGAAGAAAGAGTTTATAACGGAAGAAAGAGTTTTGGCATTAATTAAATCTATAGGTGTAAACACCTCGTTGTCCCGAACATTCATTCTTTCACGAATTGTTCTTGCCATTCTTGCCAATCCTACTCCAAATTGATTTGCTAATTGTTCGCCTACCGTTCTGACTCTTCTGTTACTCAAATGGTCAATATCATCAACATCAATTTTAGAGTTTATAAGCTCAATAAGATATTTTATGATAGCCGTAATATCCTCTTTGGTAAGTATTCTTGTTTCTTGCGGGATATTAAGTCCGAGCTTTTTGTTCATTTTATATCTTCCGACATCACCAAGGTCGTACCTTTTGTCGGAAAAAAATAAATTTTCAATGACTTCTCTTGCTGTTGATTCGTCAGGCGGTTCGGCACTTCTTAACTGACGATATATGTATAAAACAGCTTCTTTTTCGGAGTTACAAGGGTCTTTTTGGAGTGTGCTGTAAATTAGAGCATAATCAATCGGGCTTTTGGTATCTTTATGAAGAAGTATTGTTTTGGTTCCTGAATCTATAATTTGTTCTATATGTTCTTCTTCCAAAACAGTTTCTCTGTCTATTATAACCTCATTTCTTTCGATAGAGACTACTTCTCCGGTATCTTCGTCAACAAAATCTTCAATCCATGATTTTAAGACTCTTGCTGCAAGTTTTTTTCCTACCGCTTCTTTTAAAGATGATTTTGAGACTTTTATTTCATCGGCAAGGTCAAAAATTTCAAGTATTTCTTTATCACTTTCGTATCCGATTGCTCTTAAGAGAGTTGTTACGGGTAATTTTTTCTTTCTGTCGATATAAGCATGCATTACATTGTTTATATCGGTAGCAAATTCTATCCACGAGCCTTTAAACGGTATGATTCTGGCAGAATAGAGTTTTGAACCGTTTGCATGCATACTCTGACTGAAAAATACACCCGGAGAACGGTGCAATTGAGAGACTATTGTTCTTTCAGCACCATTGATAATGAAAGTTCCTTTGGGTGTCATATACGGAATCTGGTCAAGATAAACATCTTGAATTACCGTATCAAAGTCTTCGTGTTCAGGGTCTGTGCAGTATAATTTCAGCTTAGCTCTGAAAGGCAAGCTGTATGTAAGTCCTCTTTCGAGACATTCGTCTATTGAATATCTGGGCGGGTCTAAAGTATAGTCCAGAAATTCCAGCACGAAATTATTTCTTGTATCCGTAATTGGAAAGTTATCTGTAAAAACTTTATATAATCCTTCTTTTTTTCTTTCTTCGTATGTTGAGTTTAATTGAAAAAATTCTTGAAATGATTTTAATTGAATTTCGAGAAAGTCAGGATAGTCAAGGCTTTGACCCGTTGAAGCAAAATTAATTCTTTGGTTTGAAGAAGTCATCAGCATTAGGAATTTAATAATTGTTTACTAATTACAATAAAAGGTTTAGAGTTAATCTCAACTAACTCTAAACCTAAAAAGACTGAAAAAATAATTTATTTCAGTTCTACTTCAGCACCTTCAGCTTCTAATTCTGTTTTTAAAGCTTCGGCTTCTTCTTTAGTAACACCTTCTTTAATTGTAGAAGGAGCGCTGTCAACTATTTCTTTTGCTTCTTTTAAGCCTGCACTTGTTAATTCTTTAACTTTTTTAACAACTTTCAATTTAGCAGAACCTGCTGATTTCAAAATTACATCGAATGATGTTTTTTCTTCGGCTGCACCTCCGTCGGCTGCACCTCCTACTGCTGCAACTGCTACCGGAGCTGCTGCGGGTTCAATTCCATATTCGTCTTTAAGAATATCTGCTAATTCTTTAACTTCTTTTACAGTTAAGTTTACTAATTGCTCTGCAAATTCTTTAATGTTTGCCATTTTATTAAATTTTAAACCAGTTTTAATTTACTTTTTTTAATTATTCTTTTCTTCAAGAGTCTTTAATACTCCGCTAAGTGTATTACCTCCTGATTGCAATGCCGAAAGCACATTTTGGACAGGTGATTGTAACAATCCTATAACATCAGCAATAAGTTCATCTTTAGATTTAATTGATACAAGAGTATCAAGTTGATCTTCACCCAAGTAAAAGCCTTCCTCTACGAAAGCACCTTTTAATAAAGGTTTTTCGAGATTATTCTTTTTTCTGAAATCTTTAATGAGTTTTGCCGGTTTGTTTCCTGTTTCAGAAAACATAACGGATGTTTGTCCTTTAAGTGCTTCAAACAATCCTGATAAGTCTTTATCAGACTTTTCAACCGCTTTTTTTAACAAGGTATTTTTTGCAACAACTAACTCAATTTCGTTTTTATAACATTCTTTTCTCAAATTTACGGTATCGCCGGCACTCAAGCCAAGAGAATCCGTAATGTAAATATGAGTTGAATTATTAATTTTGTCAGTTAATACATCAATTACCTGATTTTTTTCTTCACGTGTCATAATCAGATTATTTGAAATTTTTAATTCTCAGAAATAACTGATTTCTCATCTATTCTGATACTCGGACTCATTGTTCCGGACATATAAATACTTTGGATATATCCGCCTTTTGCAGATGCCGGTCGAAGTTTTAAAATAGTTTTTAAAAACTCTTTTGCATTTTCTGTAATTTTTGAAACATCAAAAGATACTTTACCGACGGAGGAATGTATAATTCCGTATTTGTCAACTTTAAAGTCTATTTTACCTTGTTTCAGTTCTTTAACCGTATTTGCTATATCCATTGTTACCGTTCCGATTTTGGGGTTAGGCATAAGACCTCTTGGACCCAATATACGTCCTAACGGTCCGACTTTACCCATTACGGAAGGTGTTGCTACAACAACATCTATGTCTGTCCAGCCGCCTTTGATTTTTTCAACATATTCATCAAGTCCGACATAATCGGCACCTGCAGATTTTGCTTCTTCTTCTTTATCGGGTGTGCAAAGAACAAGGACTTTTACGTCTTTTCCTGTTCCGTGCGGCAGAGAAACCGTCCCTCTTACCATTTGATCAGCTTTTCGCGGATCTACACCTAATTTCACATCAATATCTACAGATGAATCAAACTTGGTATATGAAATGTCTTTTACCAAAGAAGCAGCTTCTGACAATGAGTACTTCTTATCTTTATCAATTTTTGATAAAGCTGCTTTTGCGTTTTTAGTTATTCTTGCCATTTTGTTTGGAAGATTAAATAATTCATCTCTTAACCGGGAAATTCGCCTTTAATTACGATTCCCATACTTCTTGCCGTTCCTGCAACCATTTTCATTGCCGATTCAATTTTAAAGGCATTTAAGTCTGCCATTTTATCTTCAGCAATTTGTCTGATTTGTTCCCATGTTACCGTAGCTACTTTAACTCTGTTAGGTTCACTCGAACCGGATTTTAGTTTTGCCGTTTGTAACAATTGAACTGCAGCGGGTGAAGTTTTTGTAACAAAATCAAAGGTCTTGTCTTTATAAACCGAAATCTCAACCGGGATTACCTGTCCTGCTTTATCTTGTGTTCGGGCATTAAACTGCTTACAGAATTCCATAATGTTAACACCTGCAGCACCAAGAGCGGGACCTACCGGAGGAGACGGGTTTGCAGCACCGCCTTTAATTTGTAATTTAACAACTTTTGTAACTTCTTTAGCCATTTTTTCTTTCTTTTTGAAAGTATTTAAATTGGAAGCATTAAATATAACGTAACAGCTATTCTTTTTCTACTTGCATAAAACT
>CAMZKI010000306.1 GCA_947311125.1 uncultured Chlorobiota bacterium | reverse complement strand
CGATATTTTATTATTCGGCGGAGCTAATGTCGGATTAATGCGTAAATTGGCACTTGTCGTAAAAGAAAACAAAGGAAAAATTACAGGAGTTATTCCTCAAAAAATAAAAGATAATAACTTAGCTTGTGAAATTGCCGACAAACTTATTGTTACCCCGGATATGCACTCACGAAAAGCAAAGCTTGAAGAACTTGCGGATGTTTTTATTGCGTTGCCCGGAGGTTTCGGAACATTGGAAGAATTATCGGAAGTGCTTACATTAAAACATCTCGGTTATCATAATAAACCTGTCGTAATTTTAAACATAAACGGTTTTTATGATAATCTGTTAGAGTTTTACGAAACAATATATAAAGAAAAATTTGCCAAAGAATATTATCGGGAATATTATTTTGTTACAGATAATACGGAAAACGCTTTTGAATATATAAAAAAATACACTCCGCCCGAAAATATAAAAAAATGGTTTTAAACATAAAATTGTGATATAAATATTTGAATTGTTAAGTTTTGTTATAAAAATGTATCAGGAAAACAAATATTCGTCAAAATTATTGAACAATGCGGTAGAAGAATTCTCAAAACTTCCCGGGATAGGCGGTAAAACTGCCCTCAGACTAGTTTTGCACCTTCTGAAAAAATCGGAAGAGGAAGTTAACTTATTCGGAGAAACGATAATTGAACTGAAGAAAAACATAAAAAAATGTAAAATTTGTAAAAATGTTTCGGATGATGAGATTTGCGAAATTTGCTCCGATTCAGAAAGAGACAGAAAGACAATTTGCCTTGTAGAAAATATAAATGATGTTATAGCAATTGAAAAAACAGGACAATACAAAGGACTGTATCATGTTCTCGGAGGTCTGATATCTCCTATGGAAGGCACAGGTCCTGATAATTTGGAAATAAACTCCCTTATTGAGCGTATTAAAAGCTCTGACATACAGGAGATTATATTCGCCCTTAACTCAACTCCCGAAGGTGAAACAACAAATTATTACACATACAAGAAAGTTTCCGGTTTCGGAGTTAGGGTTACTACTTTGGCAAAAGGAGTTTCGGTGGGCAGTGAATTACAATATGTTGATGAATTGACTCTCGGGCGTTCAATAATTGATCGTATCAGTTTTTTTCAATAAAATTTAAAATTTAATTTGTATAAAAATGTCGGAATTTCCTTTGTCTGCCGAATTATCGATTTCTCCGGTTGAAGAGATGACATTCAGGGGCAGAAAATATTTTTTAAAGAGAGATGATTTAATAAATCCGTATTTTAACGGTAATAAAGCCCGAAAGTTTGATTATTTTCTGAACTCTGATTTATCCGAGTATAAAAAAGTTGCCTCATACGGAGGAAACCAGTCAAATGCAATGTTTTCGCTTGCAGCTTTTGCAAAAATTAAAGGTTTGAAATTTGACTATTACGGAAAACCTTTGCCTTTATTTTTGAAGAAAAATCCTGTCGGAAATTTTAAATATGCTTTAGATATGGGAATGAATTACATAGAATTGCCGGACTATGAACAGTTTTTCAGGAAAATGTCATCTCCCGAAAAAAAATACGACGAACTTGGTAAAGATACTTTGCTTATACGACAGGGAGGAGCAGAAAAAGAAGCAGAATTCGGAGTGAAAAAACTTGCTCGTGAAATTAATGAATGGGCACAAGAGAAAGGCATAAATAAATTGTCGGTTTTTATACAGTCAGGAACGGGAACGACTGCGGTTTTTCTTCAAAAACATCTGAATTTCAGGGTTTATACTACTCCGAATATCGGAAATGCCGATTATTTACTGAAACAATTTGCATTGCTTGAACATAATTCTGACAATTATCCCGTAATTTTGGAAACGAAAAAGAAATATATTTTCGGGAAACCGTATAAGGAATTTTATGATATCTGGAAAGAGATATCTTTAGAAAATAATATCGAATTTGAACTTCTGTATGACCCCAAAACTCTTATTGCTCTTGCCGAGCATAACAAAAATACTGAAGGCGAAATTATGTATATACACAGCGGCGGAACTGTCGGTAACGAGAGTATGCTGTTGAGATACAAATATGAAGGAATAATATAAAAAATAAAAAACCGAACAGGTTTAAATGTTCGGCTTTTAAGTTTTTTATTTAGTTTGAAATTTTTAAAAGAATTTACTTCTGTCATCTACAACTTCTGCAGCATCTTTAATTGCTTCAAAAATTTGACGCTGAATAGTGAAATACAAGCGTCTCTCTGCATTTTTTCTGTCATTTTCCGCAACATCACTTTCAATTTGATCTACCCCTGTTTTTGAAGTAACTTTTAGAACATAAACACCGTTTTCGCCTATAATAGGTTTTGATATTTTATCTTTTTCAATTTGAGTTGCCGTGGCAATAACAGCATATTCAATACCGTCATCATTTAATCTTGAACTTGAAAAACTGATATTTTTAGCAGTCTTGTCAAAAGTTGTAACATCCTGCATTTCTTTAGATAATATATCACCTTTTTTCTTTTTTATCACTTTTGCGGTAACTTCATCTTTAACTTGTTCTAAAGGTGCAATTCCGTCTTCTCTTACTTCGGTAATTACCGCAACAATAAAAATATCACCGTCTTGGAAAGGTTCCGAAACACTTCCTTTTTCTGTGTCGTCTTTATAAATCCAACGAATTAAAGCATCCGGATTGTCAATACCGGCAATAATTTCGGTTTCGGGAGTTATTTCGGTTGCAATTTTTTTGGTCAGGTTTTCTTTTGCAATTAAGTCGTCAAATTTATCAATATCATTTCCGGAATTTACGGATAAATCTCTTGCCTGTGTAAAGTATCGGCTTATTGTATTGTTGCCCGGTCTTACCTGATTAACGATTTTTGCAATTCTTACTTTTTCTTTTTTAGGCTTGCTTTGGTATGTAATTTCAATTAAATGAATACCGTATTGAGATTTTACTATTGCTAAATCTCCTGTATTTCCTGTAAAACAAGCATCACTGAACTCTCTAACCATTCTTCCTTCCGTGAATTTGCCTAAATCTCCTCCTTTTATGGCAGAACCTTGGTCTGCCGAATTATTTTTTGCCAGTTCCGCAAAATCAGCACCGTTTTTAATTAATGTTTTCAAACTGTCTGCAATTTCTTCAGCTCTGTCAATATCTTTTATTTTTTCTCCGTCAACTTGTATTAAAATATGTCTTGCTTCAACAGTATCGGGAATCATTACCCTGTCAAAAACTCTTTTTAAAACATAGGCTCCGTTTTCGTAAACAGGTCCTGCAACCGAATCTGAAGATGCGTAAAATAACGCGGAATCACCTAATTCTTCTAAAGTTAAGTGTCTGTAATCAAAAGGAACCTCGGAGTTTGCGTTAACATAATTTATGATTTCCTCAATTGCAGAGTCAACGGGAATTTCGGCAAATTCTGATTTGTAATATTCCAAATCCTTTTTTGCAGCCTCCATATCTTCTTCCGAAGGAACAATATTTATGGTAACATAGGCGATATCGCGAGACTCTTTTTGTTCAAAGTCTTTTTCGTGAGAATCATAATATTCTTTTAATTCATCATCAGAAACGGAAATTGTGCTGTCCGGTATTGATGTGTATTTTTTTACGGTATAATCAAAGTCAACAACATTAGTTCTCTCTTTATAAAGTTGTATTGCTTCAAATGAAGTGACATTCAGTCCTTTTGTAATCAGAGATGCATATTTTGTGTATTTTCTGTTATCTCTCATTTCATTTTCAAGAAACCGTGCAATTTGCAAACCTTCTTCAGATTGATTTGCAGTGCTGAAAAAGTTAATTGCAGCTTGAGAATTAAACTGCCCTGTATTAGGATCTGTGAAAATCTGCTTTGTTAAAGGGTCTAAGCCTGTCTGAATATTTTCGCCGCTTACTATTTTGGCCAATTCCAAGTCGCTTACTTCAAGACCCAAATCAGAGTAGGTTGAAGACAGGGCATAATTTTTAACAATTTTATCCCAAACTTGACTCTTAACGTATTTTTGATTTTGATCGTCTAAAGAGGATTTTCCGGTAAGCATTTTCATACCTTCTTCGTAATTCTTAAACCTTGCCTGGTATTCCTGAATAGAAACAGGAGTTCCGTTTATTTCGGCAACGTTTCTGTCGTTTGCGGAAAATATTTTATTAACGTCTCCCAATAAAAATGCAACTAAAGCCAAACCTATAACGATAACGATAACAGGTCCTGCATTTCTGATTTTCTGTAATGTAGCCATTTCTTAAACAATTATTATTTTTTCAACATAAAAATTAAAAAGTCTGCAAATATATATAAATTTATTAAAGAATAAATCTATATATAAGATTATCCTTTTTTTTATTCCTTTGTAAAAAAATAATTATGACTGAAATTTGTGCTTTAGCATCAGGAAGCAACGGGAATTGCTATTACATAGGGAATGAAAGTGAAGCTGTTTTGGTAGATGTCGGGATATATTACAGACGTTTGATTGAAAGGTTAGACGAAACCGGTTTGGATAAGGAGAAAATTAAAGCAATTTTTATTTCTCACGAGCATACCGACCATATACAGGGTGCGAGGGTTACAAGCAAAAAACTGGGAATTCCTGTTTTTTACACAAAGAAAACTTACCATAAATGTTATGACAAAAACAAGACTGATAATTTCGGATTTTTTGAATGCGGAACACCCTATGTATTGGGAGGTATAAAAGTCCACTCATTCAAAAAAAGCCATGATGCCGCAGAACCGTGCAGTTTTCGAATTGAAACTGAGGACGGTAATATAGGGGTAATGACCGATATAGGAATGATTGATGAAACTTTACAATTTGAGTTTTCAAAATGTGATGCAGTTTTTCTTGAGACAAATTATGATGAAGAAATGCTTATAAACGGATTATATCCTTATCATCTTAAACAAAGAGTAAGTTCAGATAAGGGGCATTTGTCAAATATACAGGCAAAAAAGCTCATCGAAAATTTTGCATCCGATAAGTTGAGAATTTTATTTTTGTCACATATCTCTGCCGTGAATAATACACATAATATTGTAAAGGAAATTTTTATGCCTTTTTCAGGAAAATATAAAGTCGTTATTACATCAAGGCAAAAAGCATCTGAAGTTGTCAAAATAATAAAATAAACATTATGCTTTTTTCAGGATAAAATAGTTTTTAACCGTTAAACATATTGTAAAACACATCAAAAAATACCAATATATAAATGCAAATATTGAAACTCTTATATTTTTTTTTATATTTGTGGGCTGTTTTTTTAAAAATATAACAAATTAATTTTAATACTAATAAGATAATGCAATGAAAGTTTACAAGACGAATGATATCAGAAATATCGCTCTCGGCGGGCATGCCGGAAGCGGTAAGACAACCTTAGCCGAAAATATGGCTTTTGAAGGGAAAAAAATAAACAGAAGGGGCAGTATTGATACAAAAACAACTTTGTCTGATTACAGACCGGCAGAACACGAACAAGAAGGCTCTGTATTTTCTTCAGTGCTTCATACAGAATGGCAAAATACAAAAATAAATATTTTAGATGCTCCCGGAGCTCTTGACTTTGTCGGAGGTGCGGTTTCTTCAATTGCCGTTGCCGACACTACGGTTTTAGTAATCAATTCTCAAAACGGAATAGAGGTAGGAACAGAGATACACTGGAGATTAACCGAAAAGTTTAAAAAACCTGTAATTATTGTTGCAAATCACTTGAATCACGATAAAACAAATTTTGATAAAACAATAGAACAAGCAAAAGAACAATTATCCGGCAATGTAACAATTGTGCAATATCCGGTTAATCCGGGCCCTGATTTTAATTCAATAATAGATTTGATTACGGGAAAAATGTATAAATGGGCTGCTGACGGCAATAAACCGGAAGTTTTGGATATACCCGCAGAAGAAGCAGATAAATTTGAAGAGTTAAGAACTGCTTTGATTGAAGCTGCAGCAGAAAATGATGAATCATTAATGGAAACATTTTTTGAAAACGAAACTCTTACAGAGGATGAAATGCGAGACGGTATTTTAAAAGGTATCCTTAACAGAGGAATGTTTCCCGTGCTTTGCACTGCCGCAAAACAGAATATAGGAACTCCGAGATTGCTCGATTTTATAAAAAATGCTTTACCTTCACCTGCTGATATGCCTCCGGCAGAAACTGTCGACGGAAAAGAAGTAAAGCCTGACCCGGCAGGACCTAAATCTATGTTTGTATTTAAAACAAGCGTTGAGGAACACCTCGGAGAAGTTTTATATTTTAAAGTAATGTCAGGAGAAATAGGTGAAAGCGATGACCTTATAAATCAAACCAGCCAGAATAAAGAAAGAATTTCTCAAATATTTGCGGTTAACGGTAAAAACCGTGAGAACCTTACTTCAATTTTTGCAGGTGATATAGGCGCTACCGTTAAACTTAAAAATACCGGAAACGGAGACACTCTGAATGAAAAAGGCTGCGATTATAAATTTAAAGATATTGAATACCCGAATCCGAAATATCGTAAAGCAATAAGAGCATTAAGCGAATCCGATGAAGAAAAACTCGGCGAATATCTTCACAGAATGAGAGATGAAGATCCTACTTACATACTGGAATATTCAAAAGAACTCAAGCAACTTATTATTCACGGACAAGGAGACCATCATTTAAATACGTTGAAATGGCATCTCGACAATATTTTCAAAATAGATACCGAATTTATTGCACCTAAAATACCATACAGAGAAACAATAACAAAAGCTGCACAAGCAGATTATCGCCACAAAAAACAATCCGGAGGTGCCGGACAGTTCGGTGAAGTTCATATGATTATAGAACCTTACGAAGAAGGAAAACCCGAACCTTCCGTATATAAGATAAACGGAAAAGAATACACACTTACTGTTAGGGATAAAGACGAAATAGACCTTAAATGGGGCGGTAAGCTTGTTTTTTACAACTGTATAGTAGGAGGGGTTATTGATAAAAACTATATGCCGGCAATTATTAAGGGACTGATGGAAAAAATGGAAAACGGACCTCTTACCGGAAGTTATGCCAGAGATATTCGCGTTATGGTTTACGACGGTAAAATGCACGATGTTGACTCTAATGAAATTTCGTTTAAAATAGCAGGTTCAAAAGCATTTTCGGATGCGTTTAAACAAGCAGGACCTAAAATTTTGGAGCCTATCTACGATTTAGAAGTTATGGTTCCTTCGGAAAATATGGGAGACGTAATGAGCGACCTTCAGGGAAGAAGAGCTATTATTATGGGTATGAGCAGTGCTAAGGGCTTTGAAGTTATTAAAGCAAAAGTTCCTTTGGCTGAAATCACAAAATATGCAACGGCTTTAAGTTCAATTTCCGGCGGAAGAGCAACTTTTGAAATGGAATTTGCGGAATATGCACCGGTTCCGGGCGACATTCAAACCGAACTTATTAAAGCTCACGAAGCTGAAGAGGAAGAAGATTAATTCTTTTAACATATTTTAATACAGTAAAGGCACTCTCCGGGGTGCTTTTATTTTTTTGCTCTGTTTAAAATAGATATTTTTACGAAAATTTATTTTTGATACAATTTATTGTCCGTAATTTTGTTTAAATTTTAATGCTGAAAAAACTTGACATATATATAATTAAAAAATTTCTGGGAACTTTTGTTTTCTCAATTATTTTGATAATCAGTTTGGCGATAGTTATTGATTTATCCGAAAAAATAGATTCGTTTAT
>CAMZKI010000305.1 GCA_947311125.1 uncultured Chlorobiota bacterium | reverse complement strand
GAGTTACCGGTGTTGTTGCGTTTGCCGTAACTCCGGGTATCAGATAACAAACATCAAGGTTGTTGAATTCGTATGCAGTAAAATAGTATGTTGTATTAGATAGAAGTCCTGTAATTATAGCAGCCGTTCCCGTTCCTATGTAAACTACGTAGTTTCCCGTTCCTATCTGATCTCCGGAACCGAATACGGTATTTGCCGTATATGATGTTCCGCTTACGGGGTCTGCATCAACAACGGCAGCTTCATGAGCAAGTATTATGACATTGTCGCCGTCACCTCTTGTCCATGATAAATTAATTGAAGAACTGCTTGCGGCAACAGCCGTAAAACTGCTTGTTTGAGTAGTAGGAGTTGTACATGTTGCTGCAGATTTAGAAGCCTGAGCGGTATTTCCGTAAGCACCTTGATTTATTCTGTTACCGTTATTTGCCGGTTCGTTTGCAAAAGCATCGGCAGGATTTCCCGTATCTAATGCAGGAGAATCACTTAAGTCGTTATTCCATGCGCTTGCCGCGGCTTCCGGGGGCCATTCTGCGGGGTAGGGATAAGAACCGTTAGTTGACTGAATATGGAAATCAGTTCCTGCAGCCACAAACAGCGGGTCTGTTTCCAAATCGTTTACACCTGCACCGTTTCCTGTCCAGGCTGCTAAATCGGCATATACTACTCCGTTATAATAAACCAGATTTGTATTTCCGTTTTTGAAATATGTGTTATAGTCGCTTGTAACCGTAATTCCGGTTTCTGTCAGTAAAGTAAAGACATTAGTTCCGCTTAAAGCATAAAATATATTGTTTTCAACGCTTACACCCGTTCCTGATTGAACGTACAACTGAGCTGCCGTATATACGCCCGGCAATGGCGGAGCTTTTACGACATGTCCGTTATTAGCCGCCGTGTTATTTTTTACAACAGCATTGTCGGAAGCAATAAGTCTGATACCGAATGTATAATTGTTATATACCAAATTATTTTGAACAGTTGAATTTAAAGCAGCATTCAGAATAATTCCCGCACCTGCGGTTGAGCCGTATAATTTGTTAAGTTTAATAACATTATTATCCCCTTCGGTATAAATTAAAGCATCCGTAGAATTGTATGCAGTAAAACCGCTTACCGTAACGTAATTAAGAGCACCTATGTAGAAAGCGTTATTGAGTCCTGTTGCATCAATAACAGGAGCGTTTCCTGTTGCGTTTTGTATAACGAGACTTTCAGTTGCCGTTGTTCCGAGAGTAACATTCGGAGTAACTGTTTCCGTATAGGTTCCGCTGTAAACTTCGATAGTTTTTGTTCCGGCAAGATATCCTGCCGTACTTGTGCTGAAAGCAGCGGTTCCGAACCATGCAAAGAGTCCGTCCAAAGCACTTTGTATTGTAGTATGAAAATCTGTTCCTCCTCCTACGGGTATTATGTTACGCGTATTTACGGTAACCGTTGAAGTAGCATCGGGAGTAACACCTGTTGATACAGTCAATGTATTATTTGTGTATAATCCGGGACCAAAATCAACGACAATCGTTGTTCCGTTATTGGATGTAACAGTCCCTGCTACGCCTGCAATGTCAACCGTAGCTCCTGTTAAGTCAGAGCCGGTAATTGTCAGTGTAGCTCCTTTGTCAGCAAAGAAGGAGCCTGGAGATACACTTGTTATTGTCGGGGGAGTTACCGGTGTTGTTGCGTTTGCCGTAACTCCGGGTATCAGATAACAAACATCAAGGTTGTTGAATTCGTATGCAGTAAAATAGTATGTTGTATTAGAGAGCAGTCCTGTAATTGTAGCAGCCGTTCCCGTTCCTATGTAAACTACGTAGTTTCCCGTTCCTATCTGATCTCCGGAACCGAATACGGTATTTGCCGTATATGATGTTCCGCTTACGGGGTCTGCATCAACAACGGCAGCTTCGTGAGCAAGTATTATGACATTGTCGCCGTCTCCTCTTGTCCAAGTTAAATCAATCGAAAAGCTGCTTGCGGCAGTTGCCGAAAAATCACTTGTTTGAGTTGTCGGAGTAACACAGGGAAGGGGCGGCCCTTTATCTCCTCCTTCCTGTGATATTCCTATTAATGCAGAACTCATAAAAAAGACTGTCAGCAAAATCTTACTAAATTGTTTTTTAAATATTCTCATAATTATTTTATTAACAGAGAAATAATCCTCTTTTATTTTATTTAAAATCATTATTCAATAACTATTTTTTTAGTTATTTTAGAATTATCGTTAAAAATTATTTCAGCAAAATAAATTCCGCTGCTTTGGTTTGCAATGTTAATAATTTTGCTTGTATTTCCGAAAAATTTGTTACTGTAGATAACTTGTCCCGTAACATTAGATATTTTAACATTATAAGACGCTGCATCTACCGTTAAATAAAAACTTCCTCTGTTAGGATTAGGATATAAAGAGACGTTTGAGTTTTCGGCATTAGCAATTCCGGTTGCGGATTTTTCAAATACCAATTCGAAACGATTTTCGGCATCTGTTGCATCCGCCGTTAATTCAAAAGTATCATTTAATCCGATTTCAACGGTTTCATTCTTTAAATTATCTTTCAGATATACGTTTATACCGTTGAAATTAAACTCGGTTATTTCGATTTTATAATTTTCTCCTGTTTGCAATGCTTTTAAAGGAATTGAAATACTTCCGGACTCAAGTGTTTTAACAGTATTTATTGAGTAGTCCGTACTTCCGTTTGCTCGTGTGTAAATTTGCGGAACGTTTGAGTTCCAAGTAAACAGTTTGTATGCATCAGCTCCGTTATCCATATCGGAAGTAGCATTATCAAGCATTCTTACAACAGTTTCATCGGTATAACCGCCGGCATAGATTTTAAGTCTTATAAGGTTATCCGGAGTTGTATAATTTGCTTTCCAGAACCCTTGAGCGTTATGGACTCTTGCCGCAGCTCCTATGTTCAGGGTGCCTCCTGTTTCGGTAGCATCACCTTTTACGAAGAAACCCTGCATAGCGGGAATGTACTGCGTACCTCCGTTAGTTCCTACACCTCCTACATAACTTGTGTAATTATGTAAGTTTGTATCATCGTATGTGTAAATTGCATCATTTAAGTTTGCGGCAGCGTGTGCAACAGATGCATCGTCCCAGTCAATAGCGGAAGTATAAGGATTTCCGATTAAATTCCAACCGTCAAAATCATCATAATTTGCACCGTTACCAGCATTTACACCGTGATTTGTATAAGGAACGGCTATCGCACTAGTGGCAGTGTTGTCATATAATTGTCCGGTAAAAGTTAGAGTAGTTGCGAAATAGTTGTATATATAACCTTTCGCCTGAGCAAAACTTCCTGAGGGAGCAGTCCAGCCCGAAACACTTCCTGCGTCATAAGCTGTTCCTGTCCAGTAGTCTGCAGTACTTTCATCATATTCATAAAAATTTGCCGTTGAAGGCAGAACAGTGAAAGGAGCTGAAGCTACAGGGGATGCAAACATATGCCATTGTCTTCCGGATGAAGATAATCTTCTGTTAACCGTAGCATCTACGCCTCCTGATGTATTTTGGATAAGAGAACCTGTTCCCGTATCATCAGAGTTTATAACAATTCCAGTAGTTCCTGCATTATTAGTAATCGCCCCTGCCACTGTCATATATCCGTCGGGGTTAATTGTTACGCTTGCCCCTGTTTCAACAGTTATGTTATTACACACAGCTACTGAAGCAATACCGTTATTAATTATCGGATAATTTATTAAACCCGTAGGAATAACAACATCTTCACTTGCGAGAGGAATTGTTCCGCTGTCCCAGTTTCCTGTGTTTTGCCAATCGTTATTTACTGCCCCTGTCCAATTAATTGCGGTAACAACGGGAGCACTTTTAGAAGCCTGAACGGTATTTCCGTAAGCACCTTGATTTATTCTGTTACCGTTATTTACCGGTTCGTTTGCAAAAGCATCGGCAGGATTACCGGTATCGAGAGCCGGAGAATTAACCACATCTGTAGTCCAAGTTCCTGAAACAGCAGTCAGCGGAGGCCATTCGCCGCCTGCGTAAGAGTCATTAGTTGACTGAATATGATAATCGCCTGTGCCTATAAACAAAGGATCTCCTGTTAAATCATTAGCTCCCATAGGACCGAGGTTATCAATTGTTCCGTTGTAATCGAACAAACTTGTATTTGTAGTAAAATAAGTATTATAGTCTGATGTTATCGTAACACCTGAGGCTGAGGTTAAAGCAAAATAAGAGTCGTTACCTGCTTTTGCAACGGAAATATTATTTTCTAATGTGTTTCCAGTTCCTCCGGCAATGTTAATACCGTCACCATCGTTATATGCTGTAAAGCTTTCGTCTCCGGTAACTACGACATCATCAACTAAGTAATATTCAGTAGCATCTACATCAGCTCCAAACCTTATGTATAAAGTATTACTTGTAGGAGCTAATCCCGTTACTGTTGCTTGTGTCCAAGCTGTAACATCATTAGTTACGGAAAAGAATTGTGTCCATGTAGTGCCGTCAAAACTGTATTCTCCCAGTAAATCATCGGTAGGTTCTAATGTTCCGTAAGAAATGTAATAGCAACTGATGGTTAAATTATTATAACCGGTAATGTCTATCGGATTAGATGTTATATATTCATAAACTCCGGTACCTTCAACGCCTGTAAAAGGGTCACCTGAAGGAGAACCGGATATACCAGACCATAATCCCCAGTTTGTAGTATTCCAATTGTTAAGGTCTGTAAACGGATCATTAAAAATTTCTCTGCCTGTTCTCGGAGATATTAAAGAGCCGTTATCATCAAGAGTGTTGTTTTTTATAACAGCATTACTTGTATTTACCTTAATGCCTGCACCCGCATTTCCGTATGCAAGATTGTTTTGCAGAGTTATAGAATTTCCGGTCTCTATTTGAATACCGTTACCGTCTGCAAGTCCGTAACCTGTTCCGTCTCCTAATGCTCCGTAGGTTTTATTATAAGTAATTACCGTATTATCACCTGCAGCATATATATTTGCAATATTTGCGGAGTGAACTGTAAAGCCTTTAAGTGTAATATAAGGGACTGTTGATAAATTAAATCCGTAATTATTTCCTGTTGCATCAACAATTACTGCATCTCCGGGATTGTTTTGTATTGTCAGG
>CAMZKI010000304.1 GCA_947311125.1 uncultured Chlorobiota bacterium | reverse complement strand
TTCTCCGGGTTCAAAATGCAGTATGGATGTTCCTGCCAAATGATTGGCATTTGCACCTTCAATGATATGTGGCATATTGACATAAACAGAGGTTTCTCCATGCAAAACATTATTATTGAAATCATAACCAATGTCGGTTGTTGCATAAACTTTGCTGTCATTACCTCTTTCGGTAATCGGTGTCATAAAGTAGGCATCACCTTGGAAACCGATAAAGTTTAAACCACCGCTTCCGTTAAAGTTCATTTCAAATGTTGCGGTTGCATTAAAAGCAGCAGGTCCGGGTTTTGTTCCGAGAATAACGCTTGCTTTGACACCAAGATAACTGTTCGGGTCAGGTACATATACTACACCCGATAATGATTGACCGGGAATATCTGAATTATCAACTCCGTTTCCGGAAGGGTCTGTCGGTATTTGGATATTTTCTGTATTTTGACGGCTCATATGATAATATGCTCCGCCTCCGAAACCATATATCCCGACACCTGTAAAAACTTGTATTCCGTTAGAAATTGTTAACAACCCGTCCGCATACCAATATCGCATATCATTTACTGTTCCGAATTGTGCCGTAACATCAATTTCAAATTTAGGCGTAAAACCGGCAGTAATCATACCTTTAAACCCTTTTCCGTAAGTTGGGTGATTTTGATAATTTATTAATTGACCTTGTAATGAAAATTTACCTACATCAACATCAATGAGAATGTCGTCAAGAATCATTTCTCTGTATTCCCATTTTGTTCTGCCGTTTACATCAACAAAGTCGCCCCAAAACGTAAATCCTGCATCTGCAGAAAAACCTTGGTTGCTATCACTTACAAAATTTACTGCAAGGTTAAAGCCTAAACCGGCAGATAAGTTTTGTTTTGTAAATTCAACATTATGAATCGTAACCGGAAAATTCGACATTTTATTTTGCTCGGACCGGTCAATGCAATTGAATATATATCCAAATAAGGTTGTTGGTTTTGTATTGATAATTGTTGAAATTCAAGACCTGCAATTTTAACGGAACTGTTTCCGCCTTTTGTTATTGAGAGTTCTCCGTTTAAAACTGCTGATGTAATAAACTCATTGTTTTGTTTATGAATGTTGATGTAAGAATTATTATAGAGTGCCAGTTTTGCTGCCCAAAGCTCAACATCCATAGTGTCAAGTAAATTTACATTCAGAAAATATTCGCCGCTGTTATCGATGAAGCCGTGGTAATGCAAAGCATTATTTTCATCAGAAATCGGAATAACAATATCACCGGCAAGTGTAACATCTTCTAAATTATTTTTTGATAATTCAACCATAATGGTGTCAAGTGAAAATGCCCAACCTCCGGCATCTCCGCTGTCTAAAGTCATTAAGTTGTATGCTGAAAAAAAACCGGTTACACCTTGTTCATCAACTAAAATTTTGTCGGCAGAAAAGGTGATTCGTTCGGTAGAATTTTTGTTTTTAAATTCAGGCGGAAGCTTGATTTGCATTTGCCTCATATAAAATCCTTCCCACATTGGACTGTTGGGTTCCGGCATAGACGGTGAAGTATATCCGGGGGGAAAAACCATGTTCGATGAATTTTCAAGTTCACTGAAATCAAATACAGCATCGGAGACAAAAAACCCGAATCCTTTGAGTTTTGTAAATTGAAAGGGCGGTAAGTTTATATCAATGAGAAGTTCATCCCAAGATTGAATTTGTGTTACGAATTCAGTTGTAACTTGTTGCCCTGTTGTATCTGTTGAACCATCTGCATTTTCCGGAACAAGAAATTCTCTGCTGAATGTAACTTCACAATCAATACCGAGTTCTTGAAAGCCATTACAATCCCATTCTACATAGGTTAGTTCTTGGTCTGCTTTAATAGAAAGTGTGGTTGAATCGGCAATATCAATATCGACATCTTCTAAAAGAACTAATTTTGCATCTCCTGTAAATCCGCCTGTCGTAAATTGAGCATTCGATACTTTAAAAGCAAGTGTATCTCCTGTTTTCGGAACACCTAAAACGGCAAAGGCTGTTAAAAAACCTCCCTCGGGTGAAAATGAAACGCTGTCAAGTACAATGGTTTGTTTTTCTCCTCCGATTTCTTTACAAACCCCGAACGGTAATAATGTCGGAATTGCATTATCAATCATATCAGAAAGATTACCGTTTTCTGTTACATTTTTATGAAGCGAATGAGCAATTTCTACATCTGTAATAGTATCGTTTGTTTGAAGAAAACCGACAGCATTAACAAAATGAGTGTTAAAAAGAATTAGTACTAAGGTTAAGAGTTTTTTTAGAAATTGCAATCCCATGAGAGTAATTAAATCAGTTCTTTAATTTAAGCTACAAATATACTCTTTTTAGTGTGTTTTTGAAATTTTTTTGATGAGTTGTTGTGGTTTTTGTTTGAAATTGTTATATGAAGGTGCGGTTTTTCTTAAATAACTACAAATATCAATGATGACCAAAATTGTGAAATATGATTTTATTCTCTCTCTTTTGTTAAATGAGCAATATAAAAATAGAATATATTATTTTCTCTCATAATTATTTTTCTATAACTTTGTGTTAA
>CAMZKI010000303.1 GCA_947311125.1 uncultured Chlorobiota bacterium | reverse complement strand
TCTGAACTCTCAGTGCAAGACAATTGATGGAGCACGAATGTCATCTATGACCAAGCCATGAAATTCCTTCTGTCAAGACGTTATTGCTGTTCCCACATCCAAACCCTCTCTTGCATCTCCATCCTAACCCCATCCCTTCCTTCCTCAGAGTTTTCGAACGGCCACCCATGGCCACCTTCAATACTCGAATGCGCTTTTTTCTGCGTTCTAATTTGCGAATTTGCATTTTGTTTTGAATGGATGCTGGATGTTTAAAACATAAAGAAATAAAAATAGCATTATCAATACTTACTCTTCTTAATTCGTTTGGATTCTATTCCAAAATATTATCAGGTAATATCCTGGCATGATATCTGTCCGAAAACAAAGATGAAATCTAAAATTCATGCAATTGAGCACCTACAGATGTACCAGGAGGCAAATTTGACTCCTAATTATTATTCTTTGTTTCTCTTATTAACCTGCGCGCATGGCGAAGCATGGTATTGTTTTCGGTCGATTATGTCTGTCTGTGTGAGAACATTTGAATATTTTCAATTATATCTCCTGCTAATGCAATAAACGAAAAAATAACTCCGAGAACATAGATGTTTTTTTTTTCCGTCATTCTTATATTATGAAACGATAATATAAGAAGAGCCGTGTAAAAAAGCATATATGCATAATCAATTATATTTTGATCTCTTACGCCCTTAAGCTCGGCTTTCTTAAACTCACTGTTTTCCGTAAAAATATTTTTCACATCTTGCTCATTTTTTACAAATTCATATTCTATTATCGGAGAATTAAAGTTGCCGACTTGTCTAAAATAAGCATAATTCATAAGTAATGATAATATTATCAAGCCGATAGCTACATATTGAACTGAAGAAAGATGTTTCATAAAAATTTGTTTATACAAAGACAATCAACAAAAATAAATATTTAGGCGGGAAATCCTTATTTTTATCAAAAAAATTGCTTGTAAAAATACAAGCAACCTTTTAAATAAACAATATTACCCCCGATTTTTACATAACCGAAAGATTCAGTTTCTTTTCTTCAATAAGCTTTCGCAAATTAATAAGTGCATATCTCATTCTGCCGAGAGCTGTATTAATACTCACGTCTGTTTGTTCTGCAATTTCTTTAAAACTTAAATTACCGAAATGGCGCAGCAAAACAACCTCTCTTTGTTCATCAGGTAATATATCAACTAATCGGCGAATTTCTGATGCAATTTGATCCTTAATTATATCTTCCTCAATTGTAGCTTCCGCAAATTTTTGGGAGTTAAAAATATCAATATCCGGATTTTCGTCATTAGAATAAGTCGGCATTCGAGACTGCTTTCTGAAATAGTCAATTGTAAGATTATGAGCAATACGTATTACCCATGAAACAAAAATGCCTTGTTCGTTATATCTTCCTTTTCGTAAAGATTTGATTACTTTTATAAAAGTATCCTGGAAAATATCCTCAGCTAATTTCTCATTTTTAACAATAAATAAGATATAAGTGTAAACGCGGTCTTTGTGTCTGTTTATAAGTGTTTCGAGTGCAAAAGTATCCCCGCTCATAAATTGCTTTACAAGCTCTTTGTCTTTGAGTTTAGTTTTCATAGCATTCTTCTATTTTGATTAAATAAAAGTAGAATTTTGCTATAGGCAGAGATTTTAGTTAATAAAAATAAGCAAGTTTTAAGTAATCGTATATGCAAATATCAAATAAATTTCATTAAAAAAAAATATTTTTTGATAAGTGCATATCATTAAATTTGCAACTTTAAAAATTTAAATCGCAATTTTTGTGCCGAAAAATACTGTAAAAAATAAAGCAAAACAGAACAAAAAAAACGAGTTGTTTTCAGAAAATATTGAGCTTAAAGGAGTTCGTGTTCACAATCTGAAAAATATAAACCTTTCGGCAGAACGCGATAAGTTAATTGTGATAACGGGTTTATCCGGGTCAGGAAAGTCTTCGCTTGCATTTGATACACTTTATGCAGAAGGACAACGCAGATATGTCGAAAGTTTATCTTCTTATGCCCGTCAATTTCTCGGAAAACTTAATAAACCCGAAGTTGATTATATTAAAGGTATTCCGCCGGCAATTGCGGTTGAACAAAAAGTTAATACCCGGAATCCGCGTTCTACGGTCGGCACGTCAACAGAAATTTATGATTACCTGAAACTTTTATATGCAAGAGCAGGAGAGACATTTTCACCTGTTTCCGGTAAAAAAGTAAAAAAAGATTCGGTAAGAGATGTTGTTAATTTTTTAAAATCGTTTCCTGAAGGGACAAGGGCACTCATACTTTCTCCTCTTCATGTTAAAAATGACAGAACCTGTAAGCAGCAATTAGAAATATTACAGAAACAAGGTTTTATAAGAGTTGAGTTTGATAATGTTATATTAAAAACAGAAGACTTGATAAAACAAAGCAAACTCAAAAAACCTGAAACAGCAAATATTGTTATTGACAGATTATCAGTTTCTTATAATGATGACGGATTGGGCAGGATTTCTGATTCGGTGCAAACGGCATTCTATGAAGGTAAAGGAGTTTGCAAAGTAAAAGTATTTGGAAATGACAAAATTAAAGAGGCTGAATTTTCAGATAAATTTGAAGCAGACGGTATTCGTTTTGAGCTTCCTTCAGTTCATATGTTTAATTTCAATAACCCGGTAGGTGCTTGTCCTGTTTGTGAAGGTTTCGGTAAAACCACGGGGATAGACGAAGATTTGGTTGTTCCGAATAAAACTTTATCTGTATATCAGGAGGCTGTTGCTTGTTGGAGAGGTGAAAAAATGAGTTGGTATAAAGACCGTTTTATTGAAAAGGCTTCAAAATATAATTTTCCTGTTCACAAACCGTATTTTGAACTTTCTGAAAACGATAAAAAAATATTGTGGGAAGGGAACAAAGAAATTTTAGGCATTTTTCCCTTTTTTGAAAAAATAGAGAAGAAAAGCAGAAAAATTCAATATCGCGTGATGCTTTCACGATTCAGAGGAAAAACCGTTTGTCGCGAATGCGGAGGAACAAGGCTTAAAAAAGAGGCGTCTTATGTTAAAATAGGCGGAAAATCAATCAGTGACCTCGTAAATATTTCAATAATTGAGTTAAAAGAATTTTTTGATAACCTGCAATTGTCTGAATTCCAACATAAAACTTCTGAACGCTTATTGACAGAAATCAAAAATCGCTTACAATATCTTATTGATACAGGCTTATCCTATTTGACATTGAATCGCCTGTCATCAACATTATCCGGAGGAGAATCGCAGAGAATAAATTTAGCAAGCTCACTCGGCAGCAGTCTGGAGGGGGCGTTATACATACTTGACGAGCCGAGCATCGGGCTGCATCCGAAAGACACAGACAGGCTCATTAAAATTCTGAAACAGCTTAGAGATATAGGGAATACCGTGATTGTTGTTGAGCACGATGAAGATATAATCAAATCGGCAGACAAAATATTAGATATAGGACCGGGTGCGGGAGTTCATGGCGGAGAGATTGTTTTTTACGGAACATATAATGATATTATACAAAATAATGATATTGCGAAAAAATCATATACTGCAAAATATCTCCGCAGAGAACTGAAAATTCCGTTACCTGAAAGACGAAGGACTTCTGCCAGGTTTATTGAGCTTATAGGTGTTACTCACAATAATCTGAAAAATATTTCGGTTAAATTTCCCTTAAATACTATAACAGCAGTTACCGGAGTAAGCGGTTCCGGAAAATCTTCGCTGATAAGCGATGTGTTATATCCTGCATTAATGAGAGAAATTAACGATTACGGAAGAAAACCGGGAAATTATGCTGAAATAACCGGAGATTTAAAGCAAATTGACAATGTAGAATTTGTAAGTCAAAATCCTATAGGAAAATCTTCACGTTCAAATCCGGTTATTTACATTAAGGCATTTGATGATATAAGAAAACTTTTTGCTTCGCAACAATTATCCAAAATTAACGGTTTTAAGCCTTCGCACTTTTCATTTAATGTTGACGGCGGACGCTGTGAAGCCTGCAACGGAGAAGGAGAAATAACCGTTGAAATGCAATTTATGGCTGATGTGCATTTGGTTTGTGAAGAATGTAAAGGGAAACGTTTTAAAGACGAAGTTTTAGACGTAACATACAGAAATAAAAACATATATGACATCCTTGAGTTAACTGTAAAAGAAGCATTTAACTTTTTTTCAGAAAATAAAGAAACAAAAAGAATTGCACAGCAAATAAAACCGCTGATTGACGTAGGGCTCTCATATGTTAAACTCGGGCAATCTTCAAATACTCTTAGCGGAGGCGAAAGCCAAAGAGTTAAACTTGCATCTTTTTTAAGTAAAGAAAAAGCTCAAAAGAAAACATTGTTTATTTTTGACGAACCTACGACAGGCTTGCATTTTCACGACATAAACAAACTTCTTCAATCTTTCAATGCTCTTGTTGACAGAGGGAATACAATTATAATTACAGAACATAATTCAGAAGTCATTAAATCTGCAGACTATGTAATTGACCTCGGACCTGAAGGCGGAAACAAAGGCGGATATCTTATTTTCTCCGGAACTCCGGAGGGGCTTATTAAATGCAAAAAATCTTATACGGGTGAGTATTTGAAAGAAAAGTTTAAAAATTAACTTATTTATTTAAAATTTAATATGTCCATTTTTTGGTATAAGAATTAAAAAAGCTTATTCCGAATTTAAGGGTAATGTCAAGATTTGAAAGTGTGTTGTCAGCGGTTACGGCATAAATTCCGAAGCGAAAAAGGTCGCCTCTTATGCGGAAAACTTTTTCCAAGCCGGAAAACATTTCAAAATGATAAAACGCTTCAGACGGCATACTAATTGTTCCGGCTCCGGCAGCGACAGAGAGTTTCAGAAAATTTATACCCGGAATTTTGTTTAAAACAGCACCGTTAAAATGATGTATGTAATTAGCCGTAAAAAACTCATTATTCGTAAAAAGCGTGGGCCCAAGCAGTTGAAACGACCTTAAAGGGTCTGAGAAAAAGTATACATCGGAACCTCTGAAATATTTATATTCCAAAACTCTTAAATTTGATTTATCTGTAAATATACCTGCAGAAACTTGCCAACGAAACGACCCGAAACCGGCAAGTTTGTGTTCAGCTTTTGCACCTGCTTCAATATATTTAAAATTTACCTCACTGCCGAAAATATCAGGAATACCTTTTCTGTATGTAAAATTTATTTCAGGATAATCCATTCCTGTAATTATTTTTTTATTTCTGTCAATAATGTATTTTTGATTTATCCTGTATTTGAATGTGAGTTTTATTTCACTTTTTATATACCTTTCAAAATCAATGGGTTCATTTAATTCCCCGAAAACATATTCCGACCATTTTGAAAGTTTTAAGTTATTTATGGAGTTTTGGTCTGAGTATAAAAATGTAAATTCGGCGAAAAGTCCGTTTACGATTTCTATTCTTTGCCTTATTCTTATTGATTTTGTATTAACATAATTACTTCTGCTGAAAATTTGTTCCAAGGATGCATAATTATTTATTAATTCGTATGTATTACCGACATCAATAAAAGTGCGAATAAATTTTTTAGGGTAATAAGTTAAACCGATACCCAGTTTTCCTTTCAGGTCGTTATTATTAAAACCGTAGTCAATACTTTCAGTTGTTTCAAGCAGCATTCCGTTTTTAAATTCTTTGTTAAAATAAAGCGGCAATTTATGCCTGTAACCTCCTATACCGAAAGGAACTATTTGCTCTAAAATGCCGCCCGTGCGAAATTCCGTTCCTTTATAATGATTTTTTCGTCCCCAGCCTGCAAGGGGAGTATACCAATACAGTCTGTTAAAAATTGAGTCTTGCTTGTAAAGAAATTCATTACTTCTGTAATATTTTTGCAAACTGTCTGTTTTTGAAATATATTTCAGTTCTTCCGGTTTCAGAGCAAAAAGACGATTATTACTCCAAAATACGGAATCTTTTTCATATGCATTATCCGCAAAAGTTTTAACTTCATTATTAAATATTTTTTTATCAATTTCCTGATTAACAGCATAATCTTTATATTTTATTTTGGTTTCACCGAGAATTAAGTTTTTTCCGTGTTTTGCAGTATATACAATATTTATTTTTTCCGGGAGGTAGGCATCATCATTAAAATTTTCGTAATTAATAATAATTCTGAAATTTTTATAAAGCATCAATGATTTTTCGTTAATAAACAAATCAGCGGCAACTAAAGCCCACGAGACGTCTTCAATATAAATATTTCCGAAAAATAAAGCATCGGTTTTATTCAAGGGGGTAACTTTAATTTTGTGAATTTTCTTGCCGTTTTCGTTAAAACTCTCGATATATTCGTATCTATATGTCAATAACGAACCTGCAGCAATAGGAGATTTAAGCGGTTGATTGCATAACTGCGGAATATGTATCAGATTTTTATAGAAGTTAAAAGAGCTTATAATATTGTCTATATCAAACAGGTATGGATTTTTTGCCGCATATTGCTTAGGAGTAATATCGTTGTCTTCAATTCCTGCACGCATACTTACTGATCTTCCCGGAGGTTTTTCTCCGGAAAAATTATGGTATGCAATAATGTTTTGTTTAAACAAGTTCGGTTTTTTGAAGAAAACATCGGCAATATACTCCGTAAGGTTTAACCTGTCCTTTTTTATAATCAGTTCATTCGTTTCGTTTTTAGCATTGCCGGCAAACAAAGTATTTTCAGTTTTGTATTCTTTTTCAAAAGAAGTTTTGGCATATATCCTGCATTTGTAATTTTCAACCTTATTCAGAAAATACTTTCTGTTTTGCCGAACCATCGACATAATTTTTTTTGCTCTGTCTGTTTTATTTGCAACAATCTCAACCTCACCGATAGCCGAAATGTTTTTTTTTAATTTTATGTCAATAATTAAATGTTGTTTTTCTCTTATTTCAATAAGTTTCTCAATATCTTCATATCCTAAAAACGAATAAACAAGCAGATATGTTCCGGGAGGTAATTCTAAAAAATAACGCCCTTCAAAATCTGTCGAAACCCCTGAGGATGAATTTTTTACAAAAACAGAGGCAAAGGGTAGGGGATTGCCTTCTTCATCACTGATTCTGCCTGAAACAACAGCTGAGAAGGCAATGTTTAAATTTAAAACTGTAAGACCTAAATAAAGTAAAATTTTAGGCATTTTATATGGTTTTATTTCCGCTTATCAGATGCTCACATATATTAGTTTTGTTATATTTTATTTACTCTTAATTTTATGAAACAGATAAAAATTTATTTCAATTTCCTTACAACATCTATTACGGTTCCGTCAACCCATTTTATTGCAGCGATAATTTCATCGGAGAACTCAGGTTTTTGAGGTTTTCCGCATATTTTTTCGGCTTCGTCTTTTAATTCTTCTATGTTCTTTATCGGTAAGCCGGAATTTTTACTTGCTTCAATTAAATCTTTACGCAGAGGGTTAATTGCAATACCTCTTTCGGTAACAATTACGTCTATTAATTCGCCCGGACCGACAAGAGTAGTAACTTCGTCAACAATAACGGGTATACGATTACGGAAAAGAGGCAAGGGGAGTATTACCGTTTTGCTGAACAAACAGTTTTGCCAACCGCCTATTCCGTGCATTAATAAACCGTCGGAATGTGTAACTACATTGCCGTTAAAGTTTACGTCAACTTCGGTAGCACCGAGAATAACAACATCTACCATGCCGGCAAAATTTCCCTTGTTGTGATAATTGTAGCTGGTAAACGGACTTGTCCATGTATGATTAGGATTTTCTCTCATTGAGCGAACGCCTTCGAGGTCAAAAGTTTGGCCGTCAAGAATATACTCAATTAAACCTTCTTCAAGCATTTCGACAAGATATTTGTTGCTTCCGCCTCTGGCAAAACGAGCTTTTATTCCTTTATTCCGCATTATATCACCAAAGTATTTGCTTACGGCAAGAGAAGTCCCGCCTGCACCTGTTTGAAAAGAAAAACCGTCTTTTATAATCCCTGCAGTTTCGCAAAATTTTGCCGTCATCTCGGCAAGCAACAATCTGTCGGGGCTTTTTGTAATTTGCGTAGTTCCGGAAACTATTTTATCCGGGTCGCCTGCTTTATCTACTTTTACAACATAATCAACGTAGTTTCCCTGTATTTGCCACGGAATACAAGGAAAAGGTATTAGATTATCAGTTACGACAATAACCTTATCGGCATATTGCGAATCGGCAAGAGCAAAACCGAGCAGTCCGCTTGCCGACGGTCCGTTAAGTCCGTTTGCGTTACCAAACGGGTCTGCTGTTCCGGCAGCTATAATTGCTATGTCTATTTTTACTTCACCATCCTGTACAGCTTGATATCTGCCGCCGTGTGAACGCAGTATTGCAGTTCCTTTCATTCTGCCCTCAGAAGTAAATCGTCCTAAAGGTCCGTTCATACTGCCTTCAATATGGTGAATTGTTCCGTCTTCAAGATACGGTATAATATGCTCGTGGCAAGGGAAAGATGCTGAAGGAAACCATCGTAAATTTTTAACACCCAGCTCTTTGGCAATATCAAACACTTGATTCATTACTAAGTCGCCGTTTCTGAAATGATGATGAGACGAAATGGTCATTCCGTCTTTTAAGCCGGCTTTTATCAATGCTTCTTTAAGGTTTGCAACTTGTTTATTTCCGTCAAGAGGATAATTAGCATTAGTAGGTATTTTCGGAGCATGTTTTCTGCGTTCGGGCTTGTATTTTCCCACACCTTTATACGGAATATGTTTTTCTCCGTTAATTTCTGTCGGAACCAATCTTCCTGCTGCATTTTTAATGAGTTTTGGCATATCAAATAATATTAGTTTTTATGAAATATATTTTTGTTACTTTTTTAATAATGAGCTATCTGATTTTATGTTTTTTGAAATAAAAGACACAGTAATTAATACGATAATGAAACCTGTCAGTGAACCCGCAACAGTATCTCCCACAAAATGCCAAGACAAATATACCCTTGAGTATCCTACCAAAAAAGCCGATATAAAAAAAATAAATTTGAGGTATCTATTTTTTACGAATATTGCCGATAAAAAGAAAATAACAAAAGCTGCGGCTGTATGCCCGGAAGGAAAAGAGAAGAAATTTGCCGGTTCAGTTCCTTCAATCAAATGTAATTTATAATTTCCTTCATATTCAGTCTTAAAATACATAACAGGGCGGTAATTTCCGAAATACACATAATGTTTTAATATTTGGATAACCAAACCGGTTAAAATCAGAGAAACGGCGGAAATTAAAGCTTTTCTGTAACTTATAAAAAGCAATAAAACAACAAAAACTGCAGAAAATATACCGTCGCCGAGATATGTCCAATATTTAAAAAAAATATCAAAGAAATTATTATGAAATGAATTAATAAAAATATGTATTTCAGCTTTGTCAAAATACAATAAAACTGCAGATACTATCAATAATACTGATATATAGGGAATTATAAACGCTTTATTATCTTTGAACAGTTGTTTCATAATTTATCATACAAAAATAATTATTTGGCTTTAAAACATATATTAAAACTAATTTTATTTATATTTTTATGCAAAATTTAAGTGCTGTATGAAAAACAAACCGGTATCTTTAGTTTTATCAAGCGGAGGGGCAAGAGGAATTGCTCATATAGGCGTTATAGAAGAATTGGAATCGCAGGGTTTTGAGATTAAATCGATTGCCGGAAGCTCTATGGGGGCTGTTGTGGCGGGAGTTTATGCAATGGGATGTTTGGGAGATTACAAAAAATGGCTTTTATCTCTGAAAAAGACAGATGTTCTTAATTTAATGGATTTTACATTTAGTAAAAGCGGTTTAATAAAAGGTGAAAAAGTTTTTAAAACAATGCAGGAGTTTATTCCGGATAAAAATATAGAAAATTTGGATATTCCGTTTGCGGCAATTGCTACCGACATTATTAACGAAAAAGAAATTATATTTGAAAGCGGCAGTGTTTATGATGCAATGCGGGCATCAACAGCTATACCTACGGTTTTTACTCCGGTTAAAAATGAAAATACAATTCTTGTTGACGGCGGTGTGTTAAACCCTTTACCCTTAAACAGAGTGAAAAGGACTCCGGGAGACATACTTGTGGCGGTTGATGTTTATGCAGACATTCCTTTTACTGAAGAGAAAGAAGATACAAAAAAACAAAAATCTTCAAATAAGCTAAAAAAACTTAATAATCAGTTGAATATTTCCGCTAAACTTAAAATTATAGATTCTCATAAAAAAGACAAGCGAAAATTAGGATATCTTAAACTCATTGATTATGCTACGCGCGCTATGATATTTAAATTATCGGAAATGTCCGTTCAACTGTACAAACCTGATATCCTTATTCAAATATCAAGACGATCAGGCAGTACTTTTGACTTTTATAAAGCTGAGGAATTAATTGAAATTGGCAGAAAGGCAGCAAAAGAAAGTTTAAATAAATATATTGAATATTAGTATATTCAAATTATTTCCCTTTCATCCTCAAATATTTGTCAGCTTTATCAAAATCAGGTAAGCCGTAACCGTATTTATCATCAGGATTTTTATACTTGTCTGCAGATTTAATAACCGCATCAATAATTTCCATATTACTGCATTCAGGATGTGCTTGCCACAAACAAGCAACGGCACCGGCAATTACGGGAGCGGAAAATGATGTTCCGAATGAAAAAGTAACACCTCTTTTCGGCAGTAATACCCAAACAAAAGCACCCTGTGCCACAACCTCGGGCTTTACTCTGCCGTCTGCCGTCGGTCCTGAGGAGCTGAAATTTGCAATTATTCCTTCGCCCGAAACAGCACCTACCGTTAAGCAGGAATCGGCATCTGCCGGCGATGTGATGTATTTCCACGGCTCATCTCCTTCATTACCTGCACTTGTTACACATAAAATACCTTTAGATGAAGCAATGTCAGAAGCAATTGTTGCGGGAGCAATATTTCCGTTCATATCATTGTATGTGAAACTTACGAGAGTATCATCAAAATTATTATACCCGAGGGAAGAATGTATTATGTCTGCACCTACACTGTCGGCAAATTCAGCACCCGAAACCCAATAATACTCTTCCACCATATTTTCCGAACGCTCATCTTCGGTTCTGAGCAGCCAGTATTGAGCTTTTGGAGCAGTTCCGACTAATTTTCCCGGATAATTTGCGGCAATTGTTGATAAAACCTGCATACCGTGAGTTGCATCTCTGTAAACATCACTGTCGCGCTGAACAAAATCTTTAATTCCGAGAATCTGATTATTTGTTCTTATACTGTCAAAACCTTGTAAGCGATCAACATTTTTAAATCCGGCATCCAAAACAGCAATTATCATTCCTTGTCCTGCATATCCTTTATTGTGAAGATTATGCAGGTTTAACATTCTTACCTGATTTTTACCGAAACCGTAGTCATAAATAAAAAAAGTATCCGGTTTTCCGCTTATGTTAATGTTTTCAGGCTCGGAAGGAATATAGTGAGGCTTTTCTTTTTCTGCAATTTTAAGCGTATCAACAAAATCTAAATTAAAAACTTTTTCAATCAGAGAAGAATCTTCACTGTAAATAATTGCCGTATTAAACCATTTTGAAACAGCATAAACATCTAATCCTAATTTTTTTATACTGTCAATATATGCCTTATTTACCGGAATATCTTGTTCAGTAATCGGAATGTTGTATTTTTGTCTTCGTAAAACAGCTCTTTCAGAAAGAAAGCTAAGCGGCTTATCAACAGAATACGGAGAATTTGCTTTATCTTTGAAGTGAATTACATAAGTATCGGGAGCCACTTTTAATTGAGAAAAAGACAGATTAAGCGATATAAAAAATAAAGACAGAAACAATCCGAAAGATTTCATTTTAAATTATTTTTGAGAAATTAGAAAAAGCAAAAGTAATTTTTTTTTCGGAATTTTTATGAATTTTAATTTTATGACAAGTGGGAAAAAGAATAATTACGACAGTATTTTTGTGTCTGACAATTTTTTCGTCATGCAAAGTATTTAACGGCGAAAAAGAAGCTAATGATAAATCCGATTTTAAAAATATGGTGAAAACAAAATTAAAAAAACAAAATAATTATTTAATTGTATCTTATAATGTTGAAAATCTGTTTGATACAATTGATGATGCGGGAACGAAAGACGAGGAGTTTACTCCTGAAGGTTATAAGCATTGGACAAAAGAACGTTACGAAAAGAAGATTAATCATTTATCGTGGGTTATAAGCAATATTTCCGATGATGAGCTGCCTGCCGTTGTCGGTTTGTGCGAAGTTGAGCATAAATCGGTTGTGCGTGATTTGGCAAGCAGTAAGTTATTGAAAAACGGAAAATACAAAATTGTTCATGAAGAAGGACCGGATACGCGAGGAATTGACGTTGCTTTAATGTATCGTCCGGATTTGTTTTATGTTACCGATTTTGAGGAAATTCCCGTAATTATTCCGTCTTCACCCGATTCTAAATTAAGAAATATTTTACACGTTACAGGAAGTTTTGCCGACGGCGAGGTTTTTCATTTTTTTGTAAATCATTGGAAATCACGCAGAGACGGTTTGGAAGATACAGAATATAAAAGAATTGCAACCGCAAAAATATTAAGAAATGCTTGTGATAAAATTTTTTCGAAAAATAAGAATGCAAATATTGTTATAACGGGCGATTTTAATGATGTTCCGAAAAGTAAAAGTTTAAATAAAATTTTAAGAGCAACAAATAATGACAAAAATCCGGCTTTCGATGAGTTTTATAACCTTCTGTATAACAAATCATTAAAAGGAGAGGGGACAAATTCTCGCAATTATCGTTGGTTTATGCTTGACAACCTTATCGTATCACAAAATTTGCGAACCGGACAAAAATATTATGCAGAAGAAGGGCAAATTTTTAAACCGGATAAGATATTGTATTACAATGCCAAAGCAAATTTCAGAGTGCCGAATAAAACTTACGGAGGCAGAAATTATTACGGCGGATACAGCGATCATTTGCCGGTTTATTTCATTTTAAAAAGAATTGATAACTGAAAATGAAATTTAAACTTGTTTCCGATTACAAACCTACGGGTGACCAGCCGCAAGCAATTGCCGAGCTTGTAAAAGGCATAGGGGCGGGAGAGAGGTTCCAAATTTTACGCGGTGTAACGGGAAGCGGTAAAACTTTTACGATTGCTAATGTTATCGAACAAGTTAATCGACCGGTTTTAGTATTGAGCCATAATAAAACGCTTGCGGCACAACTTTACGGCGAATTTAAAGCATTTTTTCCTGAAAATGCGGTAGAATATTTCGTTTCGTATTACGATTATTATCAGCCCGAAGCGTATATTCCTTCTTCAAATACCTATATAGAAAAAGATTTAAGTATTAATGAAGAAATTGAAAAATTACGGTTGAGCACAACAACATCCTTACTGACGGGCAGGAGAGACGTAATTGTGGTTTCTTCGGTTTCCTGCCTTTACGGTATCGGAAATCCGGAAGACTTTTATTCCAACCTTATTGACGTTAAAAAAGGACATAACTTACCGAGAAATAAGTTCTTAAGAGACCTTGTCTCAAGTCTTTATTCGCGAAATGATATTGAATTCAGCAGAGGTAATTTCAGAGTTTCGGGCGATACGGTTGATATTTTTCCTGCCTACAGCGATATTGCGGTTCGTATTTCTTTTTGGGGCGATGAAGTTGATGAAATCCTTACTTTTGACCCGATTAACGGACATACAATCGAAACTCTCGAATATATCCGTATTTATCCGGCAAGTATTTTTATGACAACCAAAGAACGTTTAAATCAGGGAATTAATCAAATTGTTCTTGATATGGGAAAGCAAATTGAATATTTTAAAGAAGTCGGGAAACATCTTGAAGCAAAACGTATTGAAGACCGTGTTACCTATGATGTGGAGATGATGAAAGAATTAGGTTATTGCTCGGGTATAGAGAATTATTCCAGATATTTTGACGGCAGAAAACCGGGCAGTCGTCCGTTTTGTTTGTTAGATTATTTTCCGGATGATTTTATTGTCGTTATTGATGAAAGCCATGTAACATTACCTCAAATTCATGCTATGTTCGGCGGAGACAGGTCAAGAAAAAAGAATTTGGTTGAATACGGTTTCCGCTTACCTGCCGCATTGGATAACAGACCGCTTACTTTCGAAGAATTTGAAGCATTTGAAAAACAAACAATTTATTTAAGTGCCACACCGTCGGATTATGAATACACAAAAACAGAAGGCATTGCAGTTGAGCAAGTTATAAGACCTACCGGATTGACTGACCCTCCGATTGACGTTCGTCCGAGTTTAAATCAAATTGATGATTTGGTTGCCGAAATAAATGAACGTGCCGAAAAAGATGAACGTGTTTTGGTAACGACTTTGACAAAGCGTATGGCGGAAGAATTATCGGAATATTTTGATAAAATTCATATCAGAAGCAGATATATTCATTCGGATGTTGATACTGTTGAACGGGTTCAGATTATGGAAGACTTGCGGCGCGGCTTGTTTGATGTTTTAATCGGTGTTAATCTGCTTCGAGAAGGACTTGATTTACCGGAAGTTTCGCTTGTTGCAATTTTAGATGCCGATAAAGAAGGATTTTTGCGTTCGGAGCGTTCGCTTACACAAACAGCCGGACGTGCAGCACGTAATTTGAACGGAAAAGTGATAATGTATGCCGATAAGATTACAAAATCGATGCAAAAAACAATTGACGAAACCAACCGCAGACGAGAAAAACAGTTAAAATACAATGAAGAACATAATATAACACCGACACAAATTGTAAAGGCACTCGGGAAAATTCATTTATCGGATAAGCAAAGTTTTGAAAAAGAATATGCAAGTTCGGAAAAGGCATCTGTTGCCGCCGATCCTGTCGTAAAATATATGAACAAAGAAGCACTTGAAAAAGCGATAAAAAATGCGGAGAAAAAGATGTATAAAGCTGCCGAGAATCTTGATTTTACGGAAGCCGCACGTTTTAGAGACGAAATTGAATATTTGAAGAGTTTACTTGATGATAAATAATTTTTATCCCTAATTCGTGTCTTATAATTAATATTATGTTAAATAGGATATGTTTTAAAAGAGAGACATGTCCTTTGTCCCTCTTTTAAAACATCTTACTTTTATTTTTACATACCCGGAGTTTGCTCTTCAGTTCCGAGTTTTTCTATTTTTTCAATAATTCGTTGTTCGTTTTCCTTATCACGCATCTTGAAATACAATCTCTTCAACACATTTAGCAAATCTCTGTCGTCAGGTCTAATTTTAAGAGCTTCCTCAAATTTTTGTGCCGCTGTTTTCAAATCTTCTTTTGCGGCTTTTTCATATTTGGCAGCTCGTGCAAAATCTTTGTTTATATAAATTTTTAATAAGTAATCTGCATGTTTGGCTTTAATTGCGTTTTTTTTCAGATAAACTCTGCCTATGTTGTATGCTGCATTAAAAAATTCGGGGTCAATTTCAAGAGATTTTTGGTATAAACTTTCTGCTTCAGACAAGTTGTTTTCATATAATTTCATTTGTTCAAGAGCCTTACTCAAAGCTTCATCCCTCTTCTTCTGAGATGCAGACTTCAATGAAGGATTATTTCTGTTCCTAAATGCTTCTTTTTTATGCTCATAAGCTTCTTCCATGTATTTTTCATACAATTCGAAGTTTTTATCAGACCTGTTGTCATAAATTGTAGCCTTAGCAGAATAATACGAAGGATTTTCGGGGTTCTTATTAATTGCTAAATCTATGTATTCTACTGCCTTATCAGCTTCGCCTCTAATCATATAGTAATTGATAAGATCGATTATAAGTTGCTCTTCATCAGGATATTTATTAAAACCCTCTTTTACTTTTTCTATAAAGGAAGCACTGTCACCGCTTGCTGCATATGAATCTGCAAGATAATGATATGATATACCGGGCTGATAACCGTCTTTAATGCTTTGTTCAAAATGTTTTTTTGCCAAGTCATATTTTTTTGCATTATATGCAATTAAGCCTTCAAAATATTGTAATTGAGATGTTTTAAATATGGTATCAGATTCATTTTTAGGAAGTTGAGATAGCTTGTATCCGTAATCCATCAAGGCATAAGCATTATCAAAATCTTTTTGTGTATAGCGTGTTATGGCTTCATTGACAACATTATTTTTTACAAGCTCATTAAGATTTTTTGTTGCAGCCTTATCTTTAATGGTTCCTTTCTTATCAATTTCAATAGCTTTAAGAATTGCTTCGGCTGATTTTTTCAGGGCATCTTTATCTATAAACTCCGTTTGCTCCCATCTGTCCAGAACTCCGTTCTTGAAGTAAAGTTTTTTTCTGTTGTAAACCCAAATTTCTTCATCTCCTTGTTTCATAATTTTACCGGGTTTCCCGACTAATAATTCAGCATTTTGGAAGCCGTTGCCTTTAGCCGGCATTCCTTTATATAAACCTCCGGTAACAAATGTATATGCGTCAAGATATATTTTTGCACGTTTCAGCCAGGTTTTCGGATTTGCTGCTTTTTTAGGATTTTCAATATCTGCATCGCTTTTTGCTTTTTGCTTTTTTAAGCCCTCCCACGTAGGACCCGCTTCTTGTGCAAATATCACACCTGTAAAAAATAATAAAATAAAAATTGATGATAGTTTTCTCATTTTGTATAATTTATTGAATTGTTTAATCTTAATTTTTTGTTACCTCATTGTTGTCTTTACTGTTTTCAGCGGTTTCAATATCGCTTTCCTCAATGCTTTCACTTTTGTTTACTTTTGCTACAGATGCTATACTGTCTCCTTCTTTAATCTTTATCAGCCTTACTCCTTGCGTTGCTCTTCCCGAAAGTCTTACTGTATCAACACTTAGTCTTATTGTAAGTCCTGATTTGTTTATTATCATCAGATCGTCACCGTCTTTTACATTTTTTATTGCAATAAGCTTACCGGTTTTTTCTGTTATATTAATTGTTTTAACGCCTTTTGCACCTCTTTTTGTTATTCTGTAATCTTCAAGCAAAGATCTTTTTCCGTAACCGTTTTCGGATACAACGAGAATGTGTTCTTCATTATTGTTTTCGAGACAAATCATTCCTATAACTTCATCACCTTCGCTTAAACGGATTCCTCTTACTCCTGCAGCATTTCTACCCATATTTCTTACATCCGTTTCTTTAAATCTGACGGCTTTTCCGTTTCTTGCGGCAAGCATAATGTCGTTTGTCCCGTTTGTTAATTTTGCAGAAATAAGCCTGTCTCCCTCATTAATTGTAATAGCATTAATTCCGTTTTGTCGCGGACGGGAAAATGCTTCTAAAGATGTTTTCTTAATTGTTCCTTTTTTTGTTGCAAATATTATATTGTTTTGGTTCAAATATTCTTTATCATCAAGAGTTGTAACTTTCATATAGGCAGTTACTTTATCTTCAGGTTCTATATTGATTATATTTTGGATAGCCCTACCCTTTGAGGTTTTACTGCCTTCCGGAATATCATAAACTTTCATCCAGAAACATTTACCTTTTTCCGTAAAGAAAAGCAACCAATTGTGCATTGTAGCAACATACATATGTCTCAAAAAATCTTCATCTCTGGCGGTGCTTCCTTTTGATCCTTTACCTCCTCTGTTTTGTGTCTTAAACTCAGACAGGTCTGTTCGTTTTATGTATCCGAGATTTGATATGGTTATCAGAACTTCATCATCGGCATAGAAATCTTCAGGGTTAAATTCTGCTGAG
>CAMZKI010000302.1 GCA_947311125.1 uncultured Chlorobiota bacterium | reverse complement strand
CTTGCTTTTTATCAGGATTTATGTTTGTATCAGCAATAATAAGTTCCGTTATTTTCGTTTTTTTGAAAATATTTTCTATTTCGGACAGTTTGTAAAATTTTATTCCGTCAAGTTGTTTCTTTTTCCCGGTATTGACGAAAACGCCGTAACAACAAAAAGAGTTCTTACGAGAGACCCTGACATAAAATACAAAGTTGAAGCATTTATTGACCCGTATAATACCGGAAAAAAGAAACAACTTGACGGAATAAAATTTTACAAACTGTCCGAAATAGAAAATATTTTCAAAAAAACGAAAATAACGGAACTTATTATTGCTGATACAAACATAAATCCTGATAAAAAGCAAGAGCTGATTGACTTGTGTTTTAATTATAATATTAATGTTCTTACCCTCCCCGACGCTAAAGACTGGATAAACGGCGAATTAACATACCGCCAAATAAGAAAAATAAATATAGAAGATTTACTCGAAAGAGACCCCATTAAATTAGACGAAAAGCAAATAAAAAAAGATGTTTTAAATAAAATTATTTTAGTAACGGGTGCAGCCGGTTCAATAGGCAGCGAAATTGTTGTTCAACTTACGCGATTTCAGCCGAAACTTATTATTGCTTTCGACCAAGCAGAATCTCCCTTGTATAATTTAGAACTTGAACTCAAAGAAAAATACGGTTTTCATAATTTTGAGATTGTAATAGGAGACGTAACAAACAATATAAGACTTACAAAAGTTTTTGAAACATTTAAACCGAATACCGTTTATCATGCCGCAGCATACAAACACGTGCCGATGATGGAAAATAATCCTTCGGAGGCTGTAAGAGTTAATATTCTCGGCACAAAAAACGTTGCCGACCTCTCTCTCGGCTTCAATGTTAAAAAATTTGTAATGATTTCAACCGATAAAGCCGTAAACCCTACAAACGTTATGGGAGCATCAAAGAGAATTGCGGAAATATACATTCAAACCCTGCAACAAAAAGGCAAAGCTGCTTTCATTACTACACGCTTCGGAAATGTTCTCGGTTCTAACGGTTCTGTTATTCCGCGTTTTAAACAGCAAATTGAAGACGGCGGTCCTGTTACGGTTACACACCCGGACATAACTCGGTATTTTATGACAATCCCGGAAGCGTGCCAATTAGTTTTAGAAGCCGGAGCAATAGGTAAAGGCGGAGAAATTTTTATTTTTGATATGGGAAAATCCGTAAAAATCGTAAATCTGGCAAAAAAAATGATACAACTTTACGGGTTAAAACTCGGAACTGACATCAGCCTTAAATTTACGGGATTACGCCCGGGAGAAAAACTGTATGAAGAACTTCTTGCCGACAAAGAAAATACATTGCCTACCGTTCACGAAAAAATAATGATTGCCAAAACACGTCAATACAGCCCCGATATAATTATTCCGGAAATAGAAAAGCTTATTTCAGTTCTTAAAAATCATGATAATTTTGAAATTGTAAGACTGATGAAAAATATAATTCCTGAATTTGTAAGCAAAAACTCCGTTTACGAAACATTAGACAAATAAAAAAATATTGTCACAGTTGATTTTTATTTTCCTGTGTTATAACTTTGTAATTTTAACCAGAAAATTTAATGCTATGGAATCTTTAAAAAAACTTCAGCTGTTAACTTTTGTTTTTCTACTTAACTTCTCTTATGCACAAATTACTATTACATCAGATGATCTTGTCGGTGTCGGAGACACATTATTACAATCTTATGATGCAAATATCATCAACTTTTCTCCGGGAGGGACAGGATATCAAATTTGGGACTTCTCATCCCTTACTCCTGTTGCCGATGATACTCTTATGTTTATAAATACTGCAGATGCTCCTTACGGAAATGCCTTTCCTGATGCAGATTTTGCCGTAAAAATACTGAACTCTGTGTCCGGTGATACAGTGTTTGCTTATGTTGATAAATCAAGCACTTATTTACGAGTCTTGGGAATATCTGCAAGTGATTTTGGAGACATTCACTATAATCCGTATGAAAATATGATGCCTTTTCCTGTTACTTACGGTGATGAATTTTATTCTGATTACAGTGCTCAGGTAAAATATTTCAACGGGACAGACAGTGTATTGATAAAATCATATAAGAAAGATACAGTACTTGCAGATGCATACGGAACTCTTATATTACCTCTCGGCAATATTAATACATTACGTTTTTATCATAAAGTATATAAAACCGACTCTGTATTTTTACAAGTAAGCAGCAACTGGCAATTTATAAACATTCGACAAGACACATCATACAGTTACGAATGGTGGACTAACGACCCGATGATAAAAATGAAAGCTTTGGAATTATATGTTGATGCCGCAGATACCGTAACAGACGGCAATTTTATAAGTCAGGCATTCATTCATTCCTCCGGAATCCGAGACGATATTACACAACCTAAAATAGTGGTTGAAACAACAAACGGAATATTAAAAATAAGCAATATTCCGAAAGAGTTTAAAAATATTGTTGTCTGTGATATATCAGGAAAAGAAATATATTCAAATCCGATAGCCAATGAAAATGTCAATATTTACACTAACAATTTCAAAAACGGAATTTATATACTGAGCTTTAAATCGCCGGGATTCACTTTCTCTAAAAAAGTGATAATAACCCGCTAACAAAGCGGAACTAATAAAAGAACGCCTGTCATTTATTTTTTTCGACAGGCGTTCTTATAATATCTGAGAGCATACTTTTTACGTTATATCTTCTTCTTTATATATTTTCTGCTTGATACTTGCAGCTATGCTCAAAACAACGATAAAAGCTATAAGCATCCATGCCCAAAGCGGAAAAACAACCGCACCGCCTTGTGCATAACTGTGCAAACCTTTAGTAAAATAGAAATTAACTCCCACAAATGTCATAATCACGGTTCCGAAAGCAAAAACAGAACTTATGTTAAACAGTAATTTTCCTTTTAATCCCGGAACTAATCTTAGGTGTAAAACAAGAGCATAAACAATTACAATAATAAGAGCCCAAGTTTCTTTAGCATCCCAGCCCCAATATTTTCCCCACGATTCATTTGCCCAAACCGCACCGAGAAATGTTCCGACTGTCGCTAAAATAATGCCTATAATTAAATTCATTTCATTAATATTTGTGAGCTCGTTTATTGTTTTGCTTAATCTTATATGATTCGTTTTATTTTTAGAAGCATACATTATCAGATTAAGTAAGCCTAAAACAAAACCTAAGCCTAAAAATCCGTAACTCATAACCATTACCGCAACATGAATTATCAGCCAATAAGAATTTAAAACAGGCTGAAGGGTTGTTATTTGCGGATCATAATTACTGAAACTTGCCGTAAGCATAACAAAAAATGCTAAAAGAGCTGTTGCCGCGAGTGTTATTTTTGAGTACTTCATAAAAACAAACCCTGCCAAGATACCTGCCCAAGCAACAAACACAAGAGTTTCATAACCGTTGCTCCAAGGTGCGTGACCGGACAAATACCATCTTAAAATTAAGCCTAACGTATGAAAAACAAAAGACAAAGCAAGCAACCCTATAAAAAAGTTTAGAGAATACTGTAAAATTTTACCCGGGTTTTCCTTAAAATGAACCAAAAATGACAATATAATTAATATCAAACTCAAAATCATATAGGCATAAGCCAACGAGGTAAAGATATTTGCTTTCGTATAAAAAACCTCTGTATTTATTTTAGTTTCCGAAGGAAGATCTTCGTGAACATCTATTTGACGCTGTATATTTTTAATATATCCGATTATTCTGTCTGCCCGTGTATAATCTCCCGATACAGCAGCATCTTTAAGGCTTTGTATATACGAATAATATATATTTCTGTAATTTAAAACCCCTAAATTCAAGTCTTCGTTAATTGCCTGCAAACTTCCCGTAAGCGGTCTGTATGACAAAGAATCATCAGGGCTTACCCATTTATGATTTTCAGAATCAGGCTCCGGGAATATTTTGAGTATAGAGCCCCTTACCGTCATTAAATAAATATTAAGTCTCTCTTCAACATTTATAAGTTCTTTGTCAAAAGCCGTCCTTTCCGACAAATCCTTTCTGTACGCATTATCAGAATATTCAAGAAGTTTGTATCGCTGCATATCATTAAAAAAATCATTATATGAAGCATGTTTTCCTTTTATTCCCAGAACATCACGTAATGATTTATCTTTTATATATATAATTTTTTGATTTCCCCAAAATTCCGGTTCTGTCATTATACCCATAAATACCTGCATCGGGTTAAAAGTCCCGACTCCTTCAATTTTTATTTTATTTTTCTTAGAGATTTTATGAACAACATCGGTTGCAAGTGTATATACAGGTTCAAAACGACCGTCAAATTTCTGTACAATAAGGCGTCCGAAATTCTCGGAATGTTGTTTGTCGACAATATTTTGCGAAAACGCCGTGTTACCGAATACAGTCATAAGTATTATTACGGATGTTATTACTTTTTTTCCTTTTCCGGAATTTGCAACTTCTTTTCTTAAAGCCGTAAATCTTGATTTTTTTGAGAAGAAAATTATAATAAACCCGACAACCAATAAAATATATGAAAAATATGTGATGTAAGTCCCTAATCTGTCATGATTGACCGATAAAATAGTGCCTTTTTCGTCTTTATCATATGAGGACTGAAAAAATCTGTAACCTCTGTAATCTAATACGTGATTCATATAAATTCTGTGTTTTTCATTAACATTATTTTCTTTATCAATAAGAGTTACCCGGCTTTCGTATGAAGACGGGCTCATTGACCCCGGATACCTTTCAAGAATAAAATCATCTAAGAAAAGAGAAAACGGTAATTCTATTTGCTTACTTCCAAAAGCAAATTTCATATTTAATCCGTCAATATTATAGTCTCTGAAGTTTGTAAAATACCCTTTTCCTCCGAATACCCGTATTTCATGTTTTTTTCCGCCAAACTCTACATCAGTAAGGATAACATCTGCAGACTGCTCTTCCGGATTTCCCGGAACATAAACGCTTTTTGCTTTGGTATATGCCTCCGTAAGCATAAAAATAAAATCACCTGTTTGGTATATTATATTAAGAGAAATATCTGCTTTTCCGGGCGAAACGGTATCTAAAACAACCCCTGTTCCGGAGGTAACAAATAATGTATCCCGAGAACTTATTTTTAGCTGTTTTTTGTTTCCGGTAATATTAACGGCTGTTGTATCAGAAAAATTATTGTAAGCAATTTTATACCTGCCGGCTGAATATATTTCTCCGTCTTTAATGAACGCAGAGTGCACATCGTGACCGACAGCATATCTTATTTTAATCATATCGGTTCCGTCCGACTGATTTTCAAGAATCTGCTCTTTAGCATTAGAAACATACTTTTGCAACGTAACTTTTACAGTCCCTTTTTGTTTTGATTCAAAGCTGAAGGAAAAAGGCAAATCTGCAAGTAAATCATTAGTAACATGAAGATTGAAATCATAATTATCTTCCGGAGAAGACACCATAAAATATGCTTCGTCGGTGTATATTACGGATGAAGCCTGCCCTTCTCTTATATGCATTGTTCCTTCGTAACCGATATATCTTGTCGCGGCAGCACCTATAATCATAACCAAAAAACCGATATGAAACAGAAAACCGCCAAGTCTTTCTATTTTATACAATTTAAAGTAAATAATACTTGCTATAAGATTTAAAAAAATTAAAAGCAGAACAAATTCAAACCATTTAGCATTGTAAACAAGCTCTTTTGCAGCTGCCGTATCATAAGAATTTTCAACAAAAGTTGCAATTGCAAGAACAAATGCCGATATAATTAACAATATTAGCGTTAACTTAGGAGATGCAAGTCTATTCAGGAAATTTTTCATAATTTTATTTGTTTTAT
>CAMZKI010000301.1 GCA_947311125.1 uncultured Chlorobiota bacterium | reverse complement strand
CCTCTTTCTTCTTAGGAAATAATGATATGCTTACAGGCGGATACTTGAACATACCTTTAGGGGTTTTTATTTCAAATTGTATTGTTTTAAGCAGTCCCCAGGCTTATTTTTTCGATTATAAAATTAAAAAACAAGCATGGGGACTGCTTAAAACAATACAATTTGAAATAAAAACCCCTAAAGGTATGTTCAAGTATCCGCCTGTAAGCATATCATTATTTCCTAAGAAGAAAGAGGAGAGGTTGATTAAAATTCTTGAGGAAATTAAAGCGTCATAAATTCGAAATTTATATAAAAACTTTTTTAACTGAAACTGCTGACGGGATAAATTAAAAAATCCGAAAAGATACTTTTCGGATTTTTTAATTTATTTTATCTTTTATAAAACGGAAGTTTTACAATTCGGGCTTTCAAAAGTTTTTTTCTTACTTTAATGTATATTTCGTTTCCTAAAGACCAATGTCCTTTGTTTATATAACCCATTCCTATTCCTTTTTTGAGCATAGGCGACATAGTTCCGGAGGTTACTTCGCCTATTTTATTTCCTCCGGCATCAGTAATTTCATATCCGTGGCGAGGAATGCCTCTGTCAAGCAGTTCAAAACCTCTTAATCTTCGGTTTACTCCTTCTTCTTTTTGTTTTAAGAGGGCTTCTTTATTTATAAAGCTATTTTTGTCATTAAATTTTGTTATCCAGCCCAGTCCGGCTTCTATTGGTGATGTCGTATCATCTATGTCGTTTCCGTAAAGGCAATAGCCCATTTCCAGACGTAAGGTATCGCGTGCTGCAAGTCCGGCGGGTTTTATGTCGTATTCTTTACCGGCTTCAAAAACAGCATCCCAAATTTTGAGGGCATCATCATTATACATATACAGTTCGAAACCGCCTGCACCGGTATAGCCTGTTGCGGAAATAATTACATTTTCGGCTTTAGCAAATTTTCCTGTTACAAATTTATAAAATCCTATTTTCGAAAGGTTTATGTTGGTTAGCTTTTGTAACACTTTTATTGCATTAGGACCTTGTATTGCAAGTTGTGAAATGTTATCAGAGGCGTTCTCAAGTTTCGCACCTTCACTATTTCGGCTTACAAGCCAATTCCAATCTTTTTCAGTGTTAGCGGCATTAACCACAAGCATATATTTATTTTTCTCGTAGTAATAAACAATAAGGTCATCAACAATTCCGCCTTTATCATTAGGAAAGCAAGAGTATTGAGCATCTCCCGGTTTCAGAACTGAAATGTCGTTTGAGGTAACTTTTTGAACAAAATTGTATGCTTTTTCTCCTTTTACCCATATTTCTCCCATATGTGAAACATCGAAAACTCCGACATTTTTCCTGACGTTAATGTGTTCATCATTTATTCCGAAATATTCAACAGGCATATTAAAGCCTGCAAATTCCGTCATTTTTGCTCCGAGTTCAATATGTTTTTGTGTAAATTGCGTTGTTTTCATCTTAGTTATTAATTAATTTCAGAAAAAACAAAGAGACAGTTTGCCGGAACTGTCTCTTTATTATCATAAAACCTGACCGGCAGGTTTATTAATTTTAAAATAATTTACCGATAAGGTCAACTACTCTTGCAGAATATCCCCACTCATTATCATACCAAGAAATAACTTTAACCATTTTTCCTATTACCATAGTTGATTGGGCATCAAATATTGAAGAGTGTGCGTTATGTATAATGTCAACCGATACGATAGGGTCTTCGCAGTATTGTAAAATTCCTTTCATTTCGCCTTCCGCTGCTTTTTTCATTGCAGCATTAACTTCTTCAATTGTAACTTCTCTTTCCAGAACGGCAACTAAATCAACCATTGAACCTGTAGGAGTAGGAACACGCGTTGCCATTCCGTTTAATTTTCCGTTAAGTTGAGGAATTACTTTACCTACTGCAATTGCAGCACCGGTAGTGGTAGGAATCATCGAAAGTGCCGCTGAGCGTGCTCTTCTTAAGTCGTTGTGAGGTCCGTCAAGTATAACCTGGTCGTTCGTGTATGAATGAATGGTGTTCATTAAACCGCTTACAATTCCGAAATTATCTTGCAAAACTTTTGCAACGGGAGCAAGGCAATTAGTAGTGCAGGAGGCATTTGAAACGCAGGTATCCGTGTCTCTCAGATGGTCATCGTTTACTCCGAGAACAATCATATTGTCTATTTGATCTTTGGACGGAACAGTAAGAATAACTTTTTTTGCACCGTTTTTAAGATGGTCTCCGTAGCCGCCGTTTTTACCTTCACGTGTTCTGAAAACTCCGGTTGATTCAATAACTACATCAGGAGTTTCTTTCCACGGGATATTTACAGGATTACGCTCTTCGTAAACATAAGTTTTGTGCCCGTTTACTATTAAACCTTCTTCGTCGTATTCTACGGTCCCGTTAAATTTTCCTTGTGTAGAGTCATATTTAAGCAGATGTGCTAATACTTTATTACTTGTAAGGTCGTTAATTCCTACTATTTCATAATCGGTGTCTTCAAGAATTATTTTGAAAACATTTCTTCCGATACGTCCGAATCCGTTAATTGCTACTTTAATTTTTGCCATTTTATTTATTTTTAAGTTATTTTTGTTTTCTCAGTTAAAATTCTGTGCAAATTTAAAACTTTAATTCAAATAGATAAAGTATTTTATCGTTTTATAAAACAGGAAAAAGTTAATTTAATTCTGTTATGAAATACATACGAACATTTATAATTTTCATTGTTGTCAGTAATTTAACGTACTCTCAAAATTTAAAAGATTCCGTAAAATGGATAAGCATTGAAAATGCCGGTGAGTTATTTATTCAAAAGCAAAAACCTGTTTTGATTTATTTTTATAAGAATAATTGTGATTCTTGTCGCCTTCAGGAGCAAACTACATTTTCGAATCCTGAAGTTGCCAATTATATAAATGTGCTTTTTTATCCGGTAAAAATTAATGTTGAAACAAAAGACAGCTTGAAATTTTTTGACGGGAAATATTATAAAAATTCCGGAAAATACGGAAAGATACACGATTTGGTTTATAAACTTGCAGGAACTGTTGATTCTTTTCCTGCTTTAACGGTGTTCAGCAGAAGAGCTGCAGGCAGAACTTTTTTCGGGTATAAAGACAGAGACGAAATTTTCAGGATACTTATTTATTATGCTGAAGATATTGATTTGTCAACACCTTTTGAAGATTGGTACAAATATCATAAGAAAGGTTACCCTCCGGGTCAAAAGCAAATTATTACAAGGCTGAAGATAAGGTGGAAAACATTGGATGAAGCCTTAGAGTTAAACAAAAAAGAGTCTCGGAAGATATTGCTTAATTTTTACAATTATAATAAAATAAGCTGTTCTTTAATAAGAACACAAACATTTAATAATAAGTTTATTGCTGAATATCTTAATGAGAAATATTATCCGGTAAACATTGATGTCTTTTCTCAAGATACTTTAAATATTATGGGACAAACATATATTAATGAAAACAAACCGTATAAATATCATCAACTGCCGATTGCGGCTTTAGGCGGTAAAATGATTTTTCCGGCATTTATTATTTTGGACGAAAACGAAAAAGTGTTAATCAAAGTTCAGGAATATATGACACCCGAGAAATTTGAACCTTTAATGAAATATTACGGAGATGATTATTACAAGAAAGAGAATTTTGACAATTTTATGAAACATTTTAAATCGAAGCTGAAAGAATCCGATAATTAATTTGAGTTTTATTTCAATAATTTCCTGAAAACTTCTTCAACTTTTGCGGCACCGAGTATTTTGATTTTGAATTTTGAAATATCGATACCTTTGGTATTGTAGCGTGAAATAAAAATCCTTTTAAATCCGAGCTTTTCGGCTTCGCTGATGCGTTGTTCAATGCGTGTAACGGGGCGTATTTCGCCGGATAACCCCACTTCGCCGGCAAAACAGGTGTCTTTCGGCAGGGCAATGTCGATATCTGAGGATAAGATTGAACAAATAACGGCAAGGTCTCCGGCGGGGTCGTCAATTCTTATTCCGCCGGCAACATTCAAAAAAACATCTTTTTGTGCCAACCGGAATCCTGCACGTTTTTCTAATACGGCAAGCAGCATATTTAATCGTCGAATATCAAAACCTGTTGAGCTTCTTTGCGGATTGCCGTAAGCTGCGGTGCTTACAAGTGCTTGAATTTCAATCAAGAACGGACGAGCACCTTCCATGGTTGCCGAAACCGAAACTCCGCTTACGGCTTCTTCGTTTTGTGAAAGCAGAAGTTCGGAAGGGTTTGTAACTTCTCGTAATCCGGAGCTTTGCATTTCAAAAATTCCGATTTCATTGGTTGAACCGAAGCGATTTTTTGATGCACGCAAAATTCGGTAAATGTGATTTCTGTCGCCTTCAAACAATAAAACCGTATCGACAATGTGTTCCAAAACTTTGGGTCCTGCAAGGTTTCCTTCTTTGTTTATGTGTCCGATAAGAATAACGGGTTTTCCGTTTTCTTTGGCATATTTCAGAATTTCGGTTGTGCATTCGCGTATTTGCGAAACGCTGCCGGGCGACGAATCGCTTTTCTCTGTATGCACGGTTTGTACGGAATCGATAACAATAATGTCGGGATTTAATTCTTCCGTATGGCGTAGAATATTTTCCATTTGAGTTTCCGAAAGAATAAAGCAGTTGTTATATTCATCGGAAATACGTTCGGCACGTAATTTAATTTGTTGTAAACTTTCTTCGCCCGACACGTAAAGGGTTTTATATTTTCTCAAACGAACGGCAATTTGCAATGCCAGTGTTGATTTTCCTATTCCGGGTTCACCGCCGATAAGAACAATTGACCCTTGAACAAGTCCGCCGCCGAGGACTCTGTTAAATTCATTATTTAACGTATTGATGCGTTGTTCTTTTTCATAAGTGATGTCTTTTATCAGCTTTGGTTTTGCAATTATTTTTTTTGCGGGTTGGTATGAGCTTCCGGTATTTTTTTGTTCAATTTCTTCTTCAAAAGTATTCCATTGTCCGCAAACGGGGCATTTTCCTATCCATTTTGCAGCTTTATTGCCGCAATTGTTACATACATATACGGTTTTTATTTTTGCCATTTGCTTTTAATACCGTTTTCTCGGCAGGGTAAAATTAAAATTGAACGGAAAAACTTATGCCGGGTATAATTTTGTTGCAGCCGTAAGATGTTCCGATATTTGTATTGTTTATAGTGTTTGCAGTTATATGCGGGCTGAATTTAAAACGAATTTTTTCTTGTTTTTTTTGTAAAATATATTGTCCGTGTATCCAATCAAAAAAGTAGCTTCCGAATATGAGAACAAGAGATGTCGCATATATTGCAGAATATTTATTTCTGTCTTCTTCCGGAAAAACAGAGCTGTTAAACCCTATTCCCAATAAATGTCTTAAATCAATTCTGTCTTTATTTTTTTCATAAATGTAAAAAAGTCCTGCATAACCGGCAATTCTTGTTCCGAGCATAGAATAACCCAATTTGTTTTCTTGTGCATAAAAATGTGCATATCCCGGAACAACCATTGCATACAGCATATCTTTCATTCTCAAATTTCTTGACAGCAATTGATATTCCTGAAAGTTCATATCTTTATTGATATGAGGCATTTTAAAATTGTCGTTAAGTTGCTTATTAAAGATATCAATATCTTGTGAGAAACCGGTTATTGCCGAAAGAATTAAAATATTTGTCAATACGGCAGCAAACTTTCTTTTCATAATTTTTTTTCAAAAATGAGAAAAAAAAAGCAGATTATAAAGTTTTTTTAAAAAATACGAAAAAGAGATTGCTTAATTAATAATTTGGTTAGTTTCTGTGTCCGGAAATACAACCCAAGGCTTGAATTTTTTTGCCTTTTCAAAATCCATTTGGGCATAGGAAAAAATAATGATAATATCTCCCGGTATAACTTTTCGTGCCGCAGCACCGTTGAGCTCTATCTTTCCTGAATTTCGCTCACCTTTAATTACGTATGTTTCAATACGTTCGCCGTTATTGTTGTTTACTATTTGCACTTTTTCGCCTTCAATAATGTTGGCTGCTTCCATTAGTGCTTCGTCAATCGTAATACTGCCGACATAGTTCAAGTCTGCTCCGGTAACGGTAACTCTGTGAATTTTTGATTTTAAGACTTGTATGGTCATTGTTTTAAAATTGCTTCGAACTTAAAAGAACAAATTTAAGTCCGGAAATTTTTGCAAAGGAAATAAATATTTTAAACAAGTCAATGAATCGGCATATTTTTTTTGTTTTGCTTGTTTGGGCGGGTTGTGTTAAATGTTGTTTCGACAAGCTCAACAACCGGAAAGACGGGTTTGGTTGAATGTTGTTTCGACAAGCTCAATAACCGAGAAATGACAAGATCAACAGCCGGAGCAGTTCGTTGACTGAGCTTGTCGAAGTCAATATATATTATCCCAACAGAATTTCCAAAATTTGAATTGCCGCTTCGGAAACCGAAGTTCCGGGTCCGAAAATTCCGACAACACCGGCATCGTATAAAAATTGATAATCCTGATGCGGAATAACGCCGCCGACGATAACCATAATGTCTTCGCGTCCGAGTTTTTTCAGTTCGGCAATTACTTGCGGAACAAGGGTTTTGTGTCCGGCAGCCAAACTTGAAACACCGAGAACATGCACATCGTTTTCGACGGCTTGTTTGGCGGCTTCGGCGGGTGTTTGAAAAAGCGGACCTATGTCAACGTCGAAACCTATGTCGGCATATCCGGTAGAAACGACTTTTGCTCCGCGGTCGTGCCCGTCTTGTCCCATTTTTGCAATCATAATTCGAGGTCGCCTGCCTTCTTGTTCGGCAAATTTATCGGCGAGTTTGCGTGCTTTTTCAAAACTCATGTCATTTTTGCTTTCTGATGAATAAACTCCGGAAATTGAACGAATAACGGCTTTATATCTTCCGGTAACTTTTTCGATTGCATCGGAAATTTCGCCGAGTGTTGCTCTTTTTTGTGCGGCAATAACGGAAAGTTCCAATAAATTTCCTTTACCGGTTTTCATACTTTCGGTTATTGCGTTAAGGGCTTTTTTAACGTCTTCGTTGTTTCTTTCGGCTTTAAGTTTTTTTAAACGCTCAATTTGCGAAAGTCTTACGGCTGTGTTGTCAACTTCCAGAATATCAATGGGGGCTTCTTTTTCGAGGCGGTATTTGTTTACGCCTACAATTATGTCTTTTCCGCTGTCGATACGTGCTTGTTTTCTTGCTGCGGCTTCTTCAATTCTCATTTTCGGAATACCGGTTTCAATAGCTTTTGCCATTCCTCCGAGTTCTTCGACTTCTTCAATCAACTTCCAAGCTTTGTGAGCAATTTCGTGTGTTAATTTTTCGACATAATAAGAACCTGCCCACGGGTCGACAGTTTTGGTTATTCCGGTTTCTTCCTGTAAATAAATTTGGGTATTTCGGGCTATTCGTGCCGAAAAGTCGGTGGGCAAGGCAATTGCTTCGTCGAGTGCGTTTGTGTGTAAAGATTGTGTGTGCCCGAGAGCTGCTGCCGTAGCTTCTATACAGGTTCGTGTGATATTGTTGAAAGGGTCTTGTTCGGTTAAGCTCCAACCGGATGTTTGACTGTGTGTTCGGAGGGCGAGTGATTTCGGATTTTTAGGGTTGAATTGTTTTACGATTTTTGCCCAAAGCATACGAGCGGCACGCATTTTTGCAATTTCCGTAAAGTGATTCATTCCTATTGCCCAGAAAAATGAAAGACGAGGTGCAAAACTGTCGATATCCATTCCTGCATTTACGCCTGTTCGCAGATATTCAAGACCGTCGGCGAGGGTGTATGCCAATTCTATATCGGCGGTGGCTCCGGCTTCTTGCATGTGGTAGCCCGAGATGCTTATGGAGTTGAATTTGGGCATATTTTTCGCTGTGTATTCAAAAATGTCGGCAATAATTCGCATCGAAGGGGCGGGAGGGTAGATGTAGGTATTTCGCACCATAAATTCTTTCAGAATATCGTTTTGTATGGTTCCTGAAAGTTCTTCGAGTTTTGCTCCTTGTTCTAATCCTGCAACGATGTAAAATGCCAAAACGGGCAATACGGCACCGTTCATTGTCATTGATACTGACATTTTGTTAAGCGGAATTTGGTCGAAGAGGATTTTCATATCCAGAATGCTGTCGATTGCAACACCTGCTTTTCCTACATCGCCTACAACTCGCTCGTGGTCGGAGTCGTAGCCGCGGTGTGTTGCCAAATCGAATGCTACGGAAAGTCCTTTTTGTCCGGCTGCAAGATTTCTTCTGTAAAAGGCGTTTGATTCTTCGGCAGTTGAGAAACCGGCGTATTGACGAATTGTCCATGGTCGCATGACATACATTGTTGAATACGGACCTCTTAAATAGGGCGGTATTCCGGCGGCATAATTCAGATGTTCAAAATCTTTCGTGTCTTCTTTTGTATAAAAGGCGTCTAATTCAATTTGTTCCGGCGTGATAAATTTTTCACCTTTATTAATGTTCTCGGTTGCTTGTTCCGGATTGCCTTGTTTTATATTTATTGTTTTAAAATCGGGTCGCATATTTTTATTTTTTTAGCAGAATATTTTTTGATTTTATAAAATTAAATCTTTAAAATTTTATTGAAATTTTTCAAAGTTTCGTAAATGTTTGATTTAATATGTATAAAATGCTCAATTCCTTGTGATTTGAGTTTTTCGATATGTTCTTTCGGGTAACCGGCAACTACCGTGATTGCTCTGTCTTTCAGTTTGCTGTAAATCTCCGGAACTATGCTCGGATATTCATCATCGGAGCTGCAAATCACCACTATGTCGGCATTTGCTTTAAGTGCGGCATTTATTCCGTTTTCGGGTGTTTTGAAGCCGAGATTGTCAATGATTTTATAGCCGGCACAAGCAAAAAAGTTTGATGCAAAGGCAGCTCGAGCTTTACGCATTGCAAGATTTCCGTGTGTTAATAAGAAAACAACGGGTTTTTTGTTGCTTTTTTCTGTTGCTAATCTTAATTCTTCAAGTTCTTTTGCACTGCGGAAGAATTTTATCGGTTCTGTTTCCGGGTTTTTGTTTTCCGGTAATGACCATGAATAAACGTTAAAATCTATACTGTCTTTTATTTCTTCATTAGGATTCGGATATTGATTTGTTCCGAGCAGTATTTCTTTTCGTGTTGCTGTGTTAAGTTTTCGTTTTTCGGCTGTTTTTTTTATTTGATTTTGGATGTAATTTTGTTTCAGAGCTTGATTATAGCCGCCGAGTTCTTCAATTTTCAGAAAAATTTCCCATGATTTTTCAATAATATCATTTGTAAGGTTTTCAATAAAATATGAACCTGATGCGATATCAACCGGCTTATTGAAATATGCTTCTTCTTTGAGTATTATGCCGGTGTTTCGAGCTATTCTTTCCGAGAAATCGTCGGTTTTTTTGTAAATAATGTCAAAAGGTTTTACAGTGAGAGCATTTGTGCCTCCCAGAATTGCCGACATAGCTTCCGTTGTGTTTCGCAGTTGATTAACGTAAGGGTCGTAAATTGTTTTATTTCGGTCGGAAGTTATTGAGTTGATATACATTTTTCCCGTTTCTTTGTCGGAAGTCCATGCTTCGCAAATTTTTGCCCAAAGGAGTCGTGCTGCTCTTAATTTTGCAATTTCAATAAAATAATTTGAACCGATGCCGAAATTAAAATGTATTTCAGGAATTAATTTTTTAATATTTATTTCTTTTTTTTCTGCTTCGGAAAGCATTTCGTTTGCCGAGCTCAGAGAAAAAGCAAGCTCTTGTGTTGCCGATGCTCCGGCATTTGCAAACCATATTCCGTTTATGCCGATAATTTTTATTAAGGGATAATTTTCGACAGTTTTTACCATATTTTTTAAATCGGCAAATACTTTCTCTTTATTTCGTGCCGTGTAAAAATCGCCGGTAATTGTTTTGTATCCGAAGGGGTCGAAATCGAAAGTTGCTTTTACTTTATTTTTATCAAGACTTTTATTTTCAGCAAAATTGATAAACAGGTTTAATATTTTTTCGGATAATTTACCTGATATGAAATTTATTGTTGTCTTTTCGGGATTAATATCCGTCAGAAGCGTGTTGATGTCATTTTGGGTTATTTTTTCTTTATGACAAAGAAAAAAACCGACAGAATCAACACCTTTTTCTGTTATATCAAGGGCTTTTTTACCGGCTTTACCAAAACTTTCAACAAAAATATCTTGCTTTATGTCAAAATCATTATTTTTTGTTTTTATTCCTCTTACATAAGGATATTTTCCGGGTATATTTTCCGTGAACTCAATATTTTTAATGTTTTCTTCACGGTAGTAGGGTCTGATTTTTATTTCTTCAATGGTTTTACTTATCAATTTTTTATTGTAATCGGCACCTTTGAGGTCTTTTTTTATTTTTTCTTCCCATTGTTGTGTTGTAGCAGGCGGGAACTCGGTAAATAATTTTTTATAAGACATATCTTTGATATTTTTTTGCAAATGTATGTTTTTGTATATATTGATATATGACTTTTGTCAATTTTTTTTATACTTTTAAATACTTTCTGCATCGCTTGCCGTAATCTTATTTGTTTTTTTGCCGAATAATAATAAAGATTGTTATTTGCCGGTTGAGTCAGTCTTGTATTTTTTTTGAATATTAAAGAATCACGGTATTTGTCATTGCTGTCCAAATTATATAGGCAATATACAAGAAGATTAAAAAACTGCCGAATATTTTTCCGACTTTCCACTTGTTAACAAGAAATAAAAAGAGAACTATGAGGACGGATGCTAAAAGAAAATAAGCAGACTCTTCGATATTTTCGGAACGGATGCTGATTGTTTCGCCGGAAACAAAAATAAACAGCAGGAAAGGTAGTCCTAATCCTATAAGGATATCAAAAATATTTGAACCTACGGCATTACTTACAGCCATTCCGCTTCTGCCTTGTTTTGATACAACAAGTGATGATATAAGGTCGGGAACAGAAGTGCCGACAGCAAGAACGGTTAGTGCAATTAAGGTTTCCGGTATGTCGGCAATACGGGCAATTTGAACGGCACTTTCGACTAAAAGCCAACTTATTCCGGCTATTATTGTTATCGAAATTATAAAAATAACAATATAATATTTTGTTGCGGGAAAAATTAAGTCTATAACATAGTCAATCGGGCTTGTAATTTTTTGAAAAATTGTTTTTTCTGCT
>CAMZKI010000300.1 GCA_947311125.1 uncultured Chlorobiota bacterium | reverse complement strand
TCTCTCGTAAGAACTCTTTTTGTTGTTACGGCGTTTTCGTCAATACCGTAAATGATTACTTTTTTTTCTTCTTTAAAAAGATTATTTGCTTCAAAATATATTGTTTTTACAAAAAGTCTGAACCCTGTAAGCAGAAATATGCTTATAAAAAAGTCTATTAAAATTACTGAAATCGGAATAATGAACTTCCCGTTATAGAAAAAGTAAAATAAATAGTTAACGGCAGCATATATTAAACCGGAATAGGTAATAACGATTATTATTCTTACGGCATCTTTTGTTCCTGTAAACCTGATTATTCCGGCATATGAGCGAGTAATGAGGAAAACGGTAAGGCGAACAAGCAATATGTAAGGGATAACGTAATTTAACGTATTAAAATGGCTGACTGATAAATCAAAATTAAATCTCAACAAATAAGCCAACACCAGAGAAATAACCGAGATTGCTAAGTCTATCAGCAAAACTATCCATCTCGGAGTGTGCTTTTTAGATGTCAGAAGTTTTATCATTTTATTTTCGGATAACTGTTATTTCATTCCCGGTTCCTACTTTAATTATGCTTGAAGAGGCTTTGGGTGTTTTATCTTCTTGTCTGTATTTAACAATGTAATCCACTTGTGATTTTATTTTTTCGGAAATTTCGGAAAAGTTTGCTGCAGTTTTATCTCCTGCGATATTTGCGGAAGTTGAGACTATGGGTTTTCTGAATTTTTGTAACAGTTGATATGTAAATTCTTCCTTTGTAATGCGTATTCCTATGCTTCCGTCGGGAGCGATAAGGTTCTCGGCTAAATTTTTTGCTCCCGGATAAATTAATGTTACCGGCTTTTCTGATAACTCGGCAATATCAATGGCTATTTCCGGAACTATATCTACGTAAGAATAAATATTGTTCAGATTATTTAAAAGTACAAGCATACTTTTTTCTTCGTTTCGTTGCTTTATTTTATATATTTTAGAAACGGCATTTTTGTTTGTTGCATCGCATCCTAATCCCCATATCGTGTCTGTGGGGTATAATATTACACCGCCGTTTTGTAATACCTCAACAGCTTTTTTAATATCCTCTTTCATTTTAAATATACATTCATTAAATTTGTGGCAATTTTTTCTTCATTAAATTTTTGCACAAAATCATAACCTTCGGAAATCATTTTCTCTCTTAACTTTTTGTCGTTAAGAACATTATTTATTGCTTCTGCAAGTTGTTCATAGTTTTCAGGTTCAATGTAGATTGATGATAACCCTCCTGTTTCGCTGAAAACTCCGCCTTTTGTCGTTATTACCGGAATTTTGGAATAAAGAGCTTCTATAAGCGGAATGCCGAAACCTTCAAAAAATGACGGATATACAAATAGTTCTGCCTGCTGATATATTGCCGGCAAATCTTCGCTCGGAACATTATTAAGGATGGTGAGTTTATCTGTTAAGTTATTATCTTCGGCGTATTTTTCAAGTTCATTCTGATAATCTGTTTTTTTGCCTACAATTACAAATTCTGTTTCTGTTTTTCCGTGTTTCAGGGCTTTTAAAACGGATAAAGTATTTTTTCTTTTTTCTACGGTTCCCACATTTAAAATGTATTTTTCGGGTAAGTTGTATTTTTGCGTTACCTCTATTTTTTTGTTTGTGTCAGCTTCGTTGTAAAATATAGAATTACAGCCCTGATAAACAACTTCTGTTTTATTGTCCGGAATATCCAGAAAGTTTATTATGTCAGTTTTTGTTTGTTCGCTTACGGCAATAATAGTATCTGCAATTTCGCAGGCATATTTTGCTTTATGATAATATATTTTTCGGTCAACCGGACGATAAAGCTCCGGATACCTTAGAAATATCAAGTCGTGAATTGTAACAATAAGTTTTGTGTTATTTCTTTTGTCCGATTTATACGGCAGTTCTCCGCTTAACCCGTGAAAAATATCTAATTTGTATTCTCGTATTTTTTTTGAGAGGCGAACGGTTCTCCAGTATGACTTAAAGGTTTTGCTGAGGAATAGTTTCGGGATAACCGTTTTTACGTTTTCAGCTTTTTTAAAGTTTACGGCATTTTCGACAGACGGCGTAAATAAATAATATGAGTTTTGCGGATAATATTTCGAAAGTATTTCTATGGTGTTGCGGCTGTAATTACCGAGTCCCCCTCTGTTGTAAAAAGCCCTTTTGGCTTCAAATCCTATTTTCATTTTTTAAAACTTAATGACAGAAATAATTATTAAAACAGAAGTTCAAACAGTAACATTAAATTCTCGCAAGGCATCATTTAAAGATGTTTTTAAATCGGTTGATGCTTTTCTTTTTCCTATAATCAAGGCAACCGGAACTTGAAAATTACCTGCCGGAAACTTTTTTGTTGTCATTCCGGGAATTACCACCGAGCGTGAGGGGATAACGCCCTTATACTCAATAGGCTCAACGCTGGTAACATCTATTATTTTTGTTGATTTTGTAATTGAGACTCCGGCTCCGATAACGGCTTCTTTCATTATTCTTACACCTTCTACAATAATAGATCTGGAGCCGATAAAGCAATCATCTTCTATAATAACGGGTGATGCCTGAACCGGTTCCAATACTCCGCCTATACCTACACCTCCGCTTAAATGAACACGTTTTCCTATTTGTGCACAAGAGCCTACCGTTGCCCAAGTGTCTATCATAGTTCCTTCGTCAACGTAGGCACCGATGTTTACGTAAGAGGGCATCATTATAACTCCGGGAGAAATATAAGAGCCGTATCTTGCAACGGCATGCGGAACAACCCTTATTCCTAATTTTCGGTAATCTTTTTTTAAAGGTATTTTATCGAAAAACTCTAAATCTCCCGCTCGCATAGGTTTCATATCCTGCAGCGGAAAATAGAGGATTACGGCTTTTTTTGCACTTTCGTTTACTTCCCAATAGCCGTTAACTTTTTCGGCAATTCTTAACTTGCCTTTATCAATTAAATCTATTACGGTAAATACAGCTTCACGGGTTTCTTTTTCTTTCAGAAGTTCTTTGTTTTCCCAAGCTGCATCTATTAAATTAAATAGTTGTTCCATTAAAAATAATATCATTATAAAAACAATAAAACCCCGCTCTTAACTTTGATTTTTTGTTAATTGCCGAATTATTGTATTTTTGGGCTTTTATCTTATGACTTTTTAATGGAACAACTATTTAATTTAATAGATGCAGCTTGGGAAAACAAAGAACTTCTGAAAGAAAAAGAAACCCGTGAAGCTGTATTTACCGTAATAGATTTAATTGATAAAGGCAAGTT
>CAMZKI010000299.1 GCA_947311125.1 uncultured Chlorobiota bacterium | reverse complement strand
GGCTGCAACACCGGACATTCTTCTGTCGGGGGCATTTCCGGCAATGTTATTATAGATTTTAAAATGATTGCAATTTTGCGTTCTTATACTTACATCAGTTCTTGTATTGGTTATATTATTATTGTAGATTTCAAAATTTTCAGCCTGACCTATGTATATTCCATCATGACCATCGTAGTGAATACGATTGTTGTAAAATTTAGAATTAATATCGTACGTTGTTTCTCCTTCACTCATACCCCATTCTAAAAGTATTCCGTCGGCGAGTCCGTGATGGATATACATATCATTTATAGTTACATTATAGCAATTTTGTAATTGTATCATCCGGTAATAACTTGCACCTTCGGGTTCGCTTTGATTAATCCGGTTTCCATCGAGTTCAAAACCGCGGATTGTAATATTTCCTGTTGTAATGCTTTGGTCTTCCATTATAACCTTAAATACCGTTCCTTTTTGTCCGATAAGAGGTTTGTATTTAGTATTCCAACTTGCATTATCTACAAGTTTTACAACCGCATCTTTATCGCCTTCTAATATGGTGTTGGCAGAAATATAGATAGGGTCATCTATCCAATAGATGTTCGGACCTTTTAAATGAACTGTTGTGTAATCATCGTTCTCCGCAACAAAATCTAAGGCGGCATTTATTTCAATTTGGTCACTTTTCCCGTCGCAATTATAATTTCCGCTTCCGTCGCTTGCAATATAAACTATCGGCGGACTCGGATTTAGAATTTGAGGCACTTTCTTTTTACAAGAAAATGTTGAAATTAAAATCAGGGTTAAAATTAGTAAATGTAATTTTTTCATTTTTTTTCAATTTTAATACGAGCATCAACAGCAACAATATCTTTAGGAGTTCCGAGCAGCGGATTTAAATCCATCTCCGTAATTTCGGGAGCTGCCTCAAGCAAAGCGGATAAACGTATGATTGTATCCACAAATTTTTCTTTATTTATTCCTTTTTGTCCTCTTGTTCCTTCAATTAATTTGTATGATTTTAAAGATTTTATCATTTTCTCGGCTTCTTTTTTTGAAACAGGCGATAATGCACTTGAAACATCTTTTAAAACTTCGATAAAAATACCGCCCATACCTGCCAAAACAAGATGTCCGAATTTGTCTTCGTATTTTGCCCCTGCAAAAAGCTCGGTTCCGCTTAACATCGGTTGCATAAGAATTGCCGTCGTGTCTTTTATTTTTATCATTCTGTTAAATTCCGATTTTAATTGTTCTTCGTTTTTTACGTTCAGAACAACACCGCCGACATCCGATTTGTGCACAGGTCCTACAACTTTCATCACAACAGGGAAAGATATTTTTTTTACTTTTTGTAAAGCATCTTCCAATGTTTCGGCAACAAATTCTTTTGCTCGATTTATGCCGGCAGCATCAAGAAGTGCTTGAACTTTTTCGGGTTTTAAATAGCCGTTTTCGGAAGTTTCGATAATTGTTCGAATTGTTTTTTTGTCAATTTCGGGTAATTCAATATTTTTTGTTTCCGGTTTATCGGTATAAAAAACTTTTGCCAGAGCATTTCCGAGCAAAACTTCTTCCGGAAAGAATACTCTGCCTTTTGAAATAAATTCGGAAATTTCTTCTTTTGCTTCGTTTAATGATGGTAAAACCGGATAAATCGGTTTTTTGCAGGTTTTCATTTTTTTATCGATAACATCATAAGCATCAAAAACACGGCTTAAGCCGGGGGTTCCGAAAATCACTGTCATTCCGTCAATTTCGCTAAATTCATTATCGCAATAATCAATAATTTCGGAAAGTTGCTCGGCTGTTCCGGTAGCCAAAAAATCTATCGGGTTTGCAACAGATGAACCGGGAAAAAGTTTTTCGAGAAGTTCGTTTGCTTTTTTATTTTTAATTTGAGGAATGTTTAAACCGCCTTTTTCGAGGGCATCGGTAAGCATAACGGCAGGTCCGCCGGCATGTGTGATAATTGCTATATTTTTACCTTTAAGTTCTTTTTGCATAAAAACAGAAGCAAGGGTAATAAGTTCCTGCCTTCCGTAACAGCGAACAATACCGGCTTTTTTAAAGAGTGCATCGACAGCAACATCCGAGCTTGCCAAAGCACCTGTATGCGAAGATGCAGCACGGCTTCCGGCAGACGAACTGCCTGCTTTTACGGCTGCTATTTTACATCCTTTGCGGATTAAAGAGCTTGCGTGTTTAAGAAGTTTTTGGGGCTTATTGATTTGTTCGAGATACAGAAGTTTTACTTTCGGACTTTTTCCTTCTTCATAACTTAAATCCATATATTCTAAGACTTCTTCTACGCCTGTTTGTGCCGAATTTCCTACGGAAAAAACATTTGCAAAAGTTAAACCGTTAGGAATGCCGAGTTCCATAATAAAAACTGCGGTTGCTCCGCTTCCGGAAATAAAATCAACGCCTTGCGGGTCTAATTTCGGAACGGGCGATGTGAAAACACCGTGATAATTCGGTGTAAGCACGCCGATACCGTTGGGACCGATTAATACCGCCTTATGTTTATTAATTATTTCAACTATTTCGTGTTCAATTTTTGCTCCTTCATCGTTTGTTTCGCTGAAACCTGCGGAAAGAATGATAAATGCTTTTGTATTTTTTGTTTCGGCAAGAATTTTTACGGTATCGGTGCAATATTTTGCAGCAATTGCCAAAATTGCAAGTTCTGTTTCGGGCAAGTCATTCAAATTTTTATAGGATTTTATTCCTTGGACTTCATCTTGTTTCGGATTTGAAACATATAGTTTTCCTTTGTAGTTACCTTTAATGATATTGTATAAAACTTTTCCGCCCGGTTTGTGAATATCATCACTTCCGCCTATTACGGTAATACTTTTCGGATTTAATAATTGTTGATTTATCATATTAAGTTTGTTTAACTTTTATAATTTTTAACAAAAGTAAAATAATTATGTAAAAGTTTATTACGAACTGCTTGTTAATTTCAGACTGTAGTTTTACCTAAATTAATAAGTTGTTTCGGCATTATAATTTATTTATTTTATTTTTTCAGATACTAAAAGTCATATAACAGTTCATTTAAGTTTTTCTTTATTTTTCTTTATTTTTTTCAATTCTTCGGCTTTCTCTAATACCAGTTTTAATACAAAAGGACCGATAAATTCGTGAATAATGGCAGCACCCATAATTATTCCGACCAGTAAATTAGAAAAGTCTTTAAAATAGTGATTTTGAGTAATAATTAAAGATAAACCCAAGACAATTCCTCCCTGAGGAATTAGTTCCTCAAAAGCATATTTTTTAACGTTCGGAGACATTTTTAAAAGAGTTGTTCTTATTTTCACTCCTAAATATTTACCGAAAAATCTTGTTAGAATAAAGGCAAAAATCAATAAAATAATAACTCCTGTTATTGTACCAAAACTGAAATGCATTGCACAGAATACAAAGAATACAAGAAAAATTACTTCCTATTTCAAAGGTAATAAATGCTAAACAGAGGTTTGTTACTGTATCTGTTATTTCTAAAAAGTTGGTTGGAATAATACTGAATGATTGAGGGTTTAAAAATATTATAAATCAGTAAGCCTTCCGTTTACGAGAGCACAAGCTTTTATAAGGCCGTAACAGTTTTCAACCTTGCATATTTTTTTATTCTGATTACAAAACGGCTGTAATCTTTCGACCGGCAGGCTGAACCCGACAGTAGTGTGATACGGATTATTTTTGTTTTTAAAAGATAAAAAAGCAATAACTCCGTACCAATTTATACAGAATTATTGCTTTTCATTGAGTAGTTTGCCTCAATTTATTTTACTTCGCCGGCAACAACAAACGGTATTTCTTTTGTTGTTGTTATACCGTTATCTTTTTGTTTAGTCGTAATGATAATTTGCTCGGCAAATTTACCTTTATTCATTACAGTAGGATCAATTGTAGCGGTAATAATACCTTCTTGGCCGGGTTTAATGTGCATATCAACTACAGTTACGCCGATTTTCTCGGGTAATTTAATATCAATAATATGCAGAGGAGTTTTTCCGTTGTTTTTAATCTTAAAATTATAAGATTGAACGGCTCCGGTAACTTTCCCGAAATTATGGCTGAAAGCAGAGTTTACGCCTCTGACATTTCCGAACATAGGAGCTTCTGCAGGTTCTACTTGCCCGTAGCCCATAAAAGTAAAGGCAAATACGGCAACTGATAACATAATAAGTTTCTGTAATTTCATGATTCCAAAATTTAAATTAATAATAATGTTTCTTAATTTTATCTTAAGATGATTTTTTAACTAAAATTCCATAAATATTCTAAATATATCATACAAATATACATTTATTTTATCTTTGCATCAAGTTTAATTTTATATTTTAAAGCGGTGCTGCAATATTTTTTCCGTGATTAGCCAGAAAGTATAACAATCAACTATTTGCTGTCTCTGTGTTACTAAGGTCGGGAACGTATAAAATAAAAAATATATTTTAGCTTTAATGATTAATTTTTTTCTATTTTCGAAGCTTAGTAACACAGAGACAGCAAATAGTTGATTGTTATACTTTCTGGCTAATCACGGAAAAAATATTG
>CAMZKI010000298.1 GCA_947311125.1 uncultured Chlorobiota bacterium | reverse complement strand
TTAAGAGAATTTATTAATTTTGGTCGTTATATGAAAGAATTAAAGCCTGAGGAAATACAACTTTTTATTGATGTCATAGCCAAACATTCCGGTTATGACTTCAGCGAATATTCAATAAAATCGTTTACACGAAGAGTTCAGAAATTGCTTGTTGATTACAGAACAGATATTCCGGGGCTGATTAAAAAAGTGTCTGAGAGCCCGGAGTTTCTTGAAAGTGCGGTTAAGAACATAACAGTAAATACTACCGAGATATTCAGGGATCCCGGTATTTGGCATACTATAGACAAAAAAATACTTCCTGCTTTTAAAAATGAATTACGGATTAATATTTGGCATGCCGGAGCATCTACGGGACAAGAGGTTTATACAATGCTTATTTTGCTGAAACAGCACGGATTGTATGATAAATCGAAAGTTTACGCTTCTGATATAAATTCGGATGTTTTAAAAGTTGCCAAATCGGGCAAATATAAATATCGTGAAATAGATGAGTATATAGAGAATTTTAATAAAACGTATGAAAAGTCCGAAACAAAATACGATATAAATGATTATTTTAAAATTTCAAGAACAAGGAATTTGGTTAAAGTAAAGCCTTTCTTGCTTGATAAGGTTCAGTATAAAGTTCATGATTTAACTAAGTTGACAAATCCTTTTGCGGTTAAATATAATATGATTTTTTGTCGAAATGTTTTAATTTATTTTAATCATGATCTGCAAAACAGAGTTATAAAACTTTTTGAAAATTCTTTGTTTACAGGCGGAGCACTGATAATAGGAAAGCATGAAGGGATTTTGGGAGATATTGCAGACAAATTTGAGAAACACGGAACAATTTATATTAAGAAATAAAATATAAGTTAATACAAAACACAGCTTATTATTTTCAAAACATGGTTAATTTATTAAAAGCTAACACAAAAAAAGCCGCCGAAATATTAAAAAACAGCAAATACACTGTTGCTTTTACGGGAGCCGGTATTTCTGTTGAGAGCGGGATACCGCCTTTCAGGGGTAAAGACGGGCTATGGTCGAAATATGATCCGACAATTCTTGAGATTAATTATTTTTATGAAAATCCCGAGAAATCGTGGGAAGTTATAAAAGATATTTTTTATAATTTTTTAGGAAAAGCAGAACCTAACAATGCACATTATGTTTTGTCCGAAATGGAAAAGAAGGGTTTGCTTAATGCCGTAATTACTCAAAATATTGATAACTTACATCAAGAGGCAGGCAGCAAAACGGTTTATGAATTTCACGGGAATTCAAAGGTGATGATTTGCACAAAATGTGCAAAAAAATACAAAGCCGAACAGGTTGACTTAAATAAATTGCCTCCGAAATGTGATGCTTGCGGAGGGTTATTAAAACCCGATTTTATTTTCTTCGGCGAAGGAATACCGCAAGATGCTTATCTGAATTCTTTTGCAGAAGCAGAAAAAGCTGATGTATTTCTCTTAATAGGAACAACAGGACTTGTACAACCTGCGGCATCCGTTCCCGTAAAAGCCAAACAGAACGGAACCGTTATTATTGAAGTAAATCCTGAAAGAACAGCTTTTACCGAAGAAATTACTGATGTTTTTCTGCAAGGAAAAGCAGGAGAGGTTATGACGTTGCTCCGCCAAATACTTTTTCAGAAATAAAAATGCAAGTACATTCTGTTATAAAGCTAATAGAACAAGGCGAACACCAAAATTTGGATTTCAAATTTGCCGTAAACGATTCAAAAAAAATTGCTCGTTCTCTTTCGGCATTTGCAAATACCGACGGAGGGAAACTATTAATAGGCGTAAAAGATAACGGAAAGATTGCAGGTGTGAGAAGTGAAGAAGAGTATTATATGATTGAAGCCGCATCTGAATTATATACAAAACCCAAAGTGGAATTTAAAACCGTAAAACACCTTATTGAAGGAAAACAAATTTTAGAAGTTATCATTGAAAAAAGTAACAAACGCCCGCATACTGCTCCTGATGAAAAAGGAAATATGAAAGCATTTATCAGAGTTAACGACCAAAACCTTTTAGCAAACGGCTTGTTACTGAAAGTTTGGGAAAAAGAAAAAAACAGGCAGGGAGTAAAAATAAATTACGGAGATGCCGAGAATTTTATATTAAAATATCTTGAAAAATACGATTATATAACTTTTTCAAAATTCAGAAGACTTGCAGGGATTTCTTTTCAAAAAGCTGAAAAAATTTTAGTTGATTTTATATTATTGGATATAATTAAGATTGAGATAGCAAGAGATTTAATTTGTTATAAGTTGAAATAAAGCCGTTTTCAGACATAAAACAGGCAAGATTCTACTCTCGCCTGTTTTGTTCTTGTTCAATTGTTATTTATTGGACATTAGCCGACTTAAGCAGCCTGTTCCATCTAATTTTGCCGGTAAAAATCGTTTTGTCTTTATCCATCGACATCCATATAAATATGGGCTTGCCGACAATGTGATTTTCGGGAACAAAACCCCAGTATCTCGAGTCGGCGGAGTTACTTCTGTTATCACCCATCATAAGGTAATAGTTCATTTTGAAAGTATATTTATCGGTTTCTTGCCCGTTAATAAATATTTTTCCGCTTTTAACTTTTAAATCATTGTTTTCATACACTTCAATTACTCTTCTGTAAAGCGGAAGGTTAAATGTATCAATTTTAATTGTTTTATCTTCTTCGGGAACCCAAAGCGGGCCAAGATTATCATTATTCCATTTGTAACGCGGGTCATGCGGTATAATGTCAGGATTGTAAACTCCGGAATCTTCTACTATTTTGGTAATTGACTCAACACTCTTAAATTTCTTTATTTTATTAACATATTCGTCTGTAAGCGGTAAAACATAGCCCTCAACCGGATATTGTCTTGAATAATTAAAGTCTTCTTTACTTATTCCCATATCAAATAAAGTTTTCGGGTTAAGCGATTTTCCCGGTTTCATTTTGATATGATAGTTATGCTCTTCATATTTGAATATTTTACCTTTTTTACCGTTTATATATATGTAACTTTTTCTTATCTCAAAAGTATCACCTGCAACAGCCACACATCTCTTAACATAGTTGTCTTCTTTATCTATAGGGCGTGTAACTATCGTGTAGTTTCTCTTTACCAGATTTCGTGCATTTGATAAATAGTAATTTTTATCTTTCGGTTGTTTGCCGGATTGAATGTCGGATTGTTTAAGTTGCCAAGCATAATTTCTGACAATTTTATAATAACTTTCAGCGGAACGTTCAAGAGCAACGGTATCGCCTTCGGGAAAGTTGAAAACTACAATGTCGTTCCTTTGCACGTTGCCGAAGCCTTTTAATCTTTTATAAGGTGCTTTTATTAATTCGGAATACGGTTTAAAAGTGCTGCCCTGAAAAGTATGCGTAAACGGAATGGCAAGCGGAGTCATAGGCATCCTCGGACCGTAACTCACTTTACTTACAAAAAGGTAGTCTCCTACCAGCAAAGATTTTTCGAGCGAGGAAGTGGGTATCATATATGCTTCGATAAAGAAACTTCTGATGATTGTTGCAGCAATAACAGCAAATACCAGGGCATCAACCCATTCTATCAGTTTGCTTTTTTCTTCTAAGTCTCTTTTTTTCCAGAAAGTCCAATTTACTTTTTTTGAAATATAATAGTCAAAAATAATCGGCAGGCCGAGCAAAAGCCACCAGCTTCCTATCCAAATCACAAACAGTAAATAAATTACAGACCAAAAAATAACTTTGAAGTATTTGTTTTTCAAGAAATTAAAATATTTTTTCATATTCGGGATTTATTATTTTGTTTTCAAAGTAACTAAATTTTATGTTAAAAATTCAATAAATCATCCATTGTTAAAAAACCTTTATTTTTTTGCGTAAACTCTGCCGCCAAAACAGCACCGAGAGCAAAACCCTTTCGACTTTTCGCATTGTGCGTAATTTCAATATAATCAACGTCGGATTCGTATTTTACGGTATGTATTCCCGGTACTTTTCCTTCGCGAAACGAACGAATTACAAGTTCTGCTTTATCAACGGCATTTTCTTTAACCCATGTTTTTTTATTTTTGAAATTTGAGATTAAATCTTCCGCAATTGTAATTGCTGTTCCGCTCGGTGCGTCTTTTTTTTCGGTATGATGGGTTTCGGAAACGGAAACATCGTAATTTTCGGTTTTATTCATAAGTTTTGCCAAGCTTTCATTCAATTTAAAGAAAATATTTACCCCGATGCTGAAATTTGAGGCATAAAAAAATGTTTGTCCGTTTTCCGTACATTGCTTTTTTATTTCGGGCAATTTATCAAGCCGCCCGGTTGTTCCGGAAACAACAGGGATATTTGCTTCAAAACATTTCATATAATTTGCAAATGCGGAATCGGGTTCGGTAAATTCTATGGCAACATCGGTTTTTTTCAGATTTTTTGTCGTAAATTCGTTTTTATTATTGACATCAAACTTGAATATAATCAGGTGACCTCTTTCAAGGGCAATTTTTTCAATTTCTTTGCCCATTTTTCCGTAGCCGATTAGTGCAATTTTCATTTTTTTTAATTAAAAATATCTTTTTTGCTGACTTCAATAATTTTTCCGTATTTTTTTAATGCTTCTTTGTCGAATCTTTCGGCATCGCCGGCAATCATTATAATTAAAGGCGATTTATTAAGGTTATTTTTATAAAAATTCATAATATCCGAAAATGTGAGTTTTTTGTATTTGGGCAAAAATATTTTACGCGGGTCGTCGGTATAACCTAATTTCTGCCATTGTGAAACCGTTTCGGATAAATTTCTGAATGAAGGACGCAAAGCATTTATTGATTTTTCAAGAGCTTCTTTGATAATATCAATGCGTTGCGGTTTTTCGGGCATTGAGGTAACCAGACTGTCAAAAATTTGTAAAGCTTCCGGAGTTTTATCGGATTGACAACTGATTGAACCTTTTAACCAAAATTTATACCCGAAAACAGGAGGGCTGAAATATCTTGCCCAAGCCGAATATGCCAAAGACCTGAATTCTCTTACCTCTTGAAATACAAGAGAATACATTCCGCCTCCGAAATATTCGTTAAAAGCACTTTTTTTCGGTATATCTTCTTTTTTTACAATTTTCCCGTTTTGATAAAAATATATTTTGCTTTGAATTTGTTTTTTATCGTTAAGCAAATAGACGGTTCTTTCTTTAAAATTTTTTCTTTTATAAATAACAGGTGAGTTTGTTTTTATTAAGTTTTTATTTACAATTAAATTTTTTAATATTTGATTTTTAACTGCATCAGTATTCTTTTTCCCGACATAATGTATTTCCGCTTCGTAAGAAAACGCATCTTTAAGTGCATTTATTAACGCTTGTGATTTTAATTTTTTTATTTCGCTTACGGTAAGTCGCCTTAAATAATCGGATTTATCGCCGTATATTGCATACTGATACAAGGCATCGCTGATATTATAGGGTTCTTTTTTCTCCATTTTGCGATTCATTGCAGCTTCCCGACTTAATTTTTTCAATTGTTTATCATCGGCTTTCATTTGTGTCAACAGTTCATTTGCAAGTTTTAGTGTTGCATCAAAATTTTCTTCCAAACCGTTTATCGATACAATCATATAATTATCATCAACATAGGCATTTATATCTGCACCTGCTTTTTGAAGTTCTTTTTTGAAAGCCGTAAAATCGTGTTTCTCGGTTCCGAGATTATTAAAATAGCTTACAGCTTGGTCAAGCACGGGTTTTTCGTAAGTTCCTATGCCGAATTTAATTTTTATACTGAAGATATCATTAATTTTGTTCGGTGTAAAATAATAGTGCACTTTATCTGCCAAATCTTCATATATTACATCTTTACCGAAATCTATAAAGCGCGGCTTGTCCGGAGTTACGGGCATATTTTCTATTTTTTCGGCAAAGTCCGATTTACTTTCGGCATTTTTTGAAATTACCGGTTTGTATTTCGGTTTTTCTAATTTATGTTTTTTAGGGAATCCGGTTTTTGAGTATAATACAAAATAATCGTTGTCGTAATATTTTTTGGCTGCACGAATTACGTCTTCTTTCGTAATTTTATCAACTTCTTCCGGATATTTTAACATATCATTCCATTTTTTTCCTTCCATAAAAGCATCCATGATGTAATATCCTCGCCAATTCGGGTTTTCAAGACTTTTATAGAAATCTTTTTTCAGATTTATTTTAACAGCATCAAGCATTTGGTCGGAAAATTCACCTTTTTTAACTTTTTCAATCTCATTAAGCATCATTTTTTCAACTTTTTTCATTGATTGCCCGATTAATTTAGGTATAAAAAACACCAAATCATTTCCCATATCATAATGTTGAAAAGGAATAATTCCTGCTTGCATAATTTTATTATCGGTATATAGCTTGTCGAGAAATCCGGTTTGTGAAGTGTTTGAAAGCAAATTATTAACAATTTCGAGAGGTAGCTCGTCTTTATCTCCCTTTGCAACGGTTTTAAATGCCATTATGCCTATTCGTATCGGGGTATATCTTTTTACGACAAGTTCTCTGCCTTTTATTTTTTTAATATTATATTTCGGTTCCTGCGGTATTTTTCCGCTTCTCCAAATTCCGAATTTCTTTTCGATAATGGGTTTTACTGTTTCGGGGTCAAAATTTCCGACAAGGATAAGTGCCATATTATTAGCTACATAGTAGGTGTCGAAATATTCTTTCATTTTTCGTAAAGAAGGATTTTTCAGGTCGTAAATTGTTCCGAGAACGGGATATTGATACGGATGACCTTTATAAATGTTTGTATTGATTTCTTCAATTAATTTGTTGAAAGGGTTATCCATCGACATATTTTTTTCTTCGTAAACGGTTTCGAGTTCGGATTGAAAAAGTCGAAAAACGGGATGAATAAAACGGTCGCTGTAAACCTCTGCCCATTTTTCGAATTGGTCGGGCGGAAAATAATTATGATATGCAATTAACTCGTTAGATGTAAATGCGTTTATGCCTTTACCTCCCATTTTTGTAATTACTTTGTCAAATTCATTAGGAATGGCAAATTGTGCTGCTTTAACAGATAAGTCGTTAATTTTAAGCTGTATTTTTTCTCTTTTTGTGTCGTCTTTCGTTGCACGGAGTTTGTCATACATAATTTCGATGCTGTCGAGAAAAACTTTTTCTTTTTTGTAATCAACGGTTCCGAGTTTATCTGTACCTTTAAACATGATATGTTCGAAATAATGAGCAATTCCGGTTGCATCGGAAGGGTCTCTTTTGCTTCCGCCTTTTACCATAACCATACCGAAAACATTGGGTTGCGATTTATCAACGTTTAAAAATACGGTAAGTCCGTTTTTTAATTTGTATTGTTCAACTTCAAGCGGATTTTTTTGGGCAAATAGTGTTGCCGTAAAAATAACAATAAGGATAAATGATGTTAATTTTTTCATTTTTTGATAATTATACGGTTTAATAATTTTATAATACGGAAACGTGTTGTTTGCAAATTTGTTACAAATATATACAAAAAAAGTCCGAATAAATTCGGACTTTAAAATAAAAAATTTTGTTATTGAACTATTTTACGGCATCAACGATTGCTTTAAAAGCATCGGGATGGTTCATTGCCAAATCGGCAAGGGCTTTTCTGTTAAGTTCAATACCTTTTTTATGAATTTTCCCCATAAATTCAGAATAAGACATATCGTATTGTCTTACACCGGCATTAATTCGTTGAATCCATAATGCTCGGAAATTTGATTTTTTCTTTTTCCTGTCTCTGTAAGCATATGATAATGCTTTTTCGTGTGCATTTTTTGCAACAGTCCAAACATTTTTTCTTCTTCCGAAGTATCCTTTGGTTTGTTTCAGGACTTTTTTTCTTCTGGCTCTTGAAGCCACTGCATTTACTGAACGCGGCATAATTTAATTGTTTTTTGAATAAGGCGACCTTTGAAACGGTTCTTAGTGCCTTTTTTCTTGTTAATAATTGTTTTGTTTTTAGCGAATGCGATCATTTAAGATTCTTATAACATTCAACCGGGTATTAAAACCGAAAATTACTATTTTAACGCAAGAAGTTGTCGTACGTTTCTGTCGTCAGCTTTATGGACGATGGCAACGTAACCCAAATTTCTTTTACGTTTTTTGCTTTTTTTAGTCAAAATATGACTTTTATAAGCATGTTTTCGTTTAATTTTCCCGGTTCCCGTTAATTTGAACCTTTTCTTCGCTCCGCCTTTTGTTTTCATTTTAGGCATAACTTTCTCTCCTTTTTTAATTAATAATTATTATTTATTACAATTTCTGAATTTACTTTTTTATCGGGCTGATAAACATGGTCATCTTTTTGCCCTCCAATTTCGGCATTGATTCCACTTTTCCGTATTCTTCAAGTGCCTGAGCAAATTCCAACAGTTTTATTTTTCCCTGATCTTTATATACAATTGTTCTTCCTTTGAAAAAAACAAAAACTTTTACTTTTGCTCCGCTTTCAAGAAATTTCTTTGCGTGTTCAAGTTTAAAATTAAAATCGTGCTCGTCAATATTAGGCCCGAATCTTATTTCTTTAACAACAACTTTTTGCTGTTTTGATTTGAGTTCTTTTTGTTTTTTCTTTTGTTCAAATATAAACTTCTGATAGTCGGTAACTTTACAGACAGGCGGATTTGCATTGGGAGATATTTCTACCAGAGTCATACCTAAATTATCTGCAATTTTCAATGCCTCATCTAAAGAATAAATACCTGCTTCTACGTTATCACCGACTAATCTTATGGTTTTGGCAGTAATGTATCTGCCGGTTTTATACTTATACTTTAAGTCGTCTTGTTTTCGACCTTTAAAATTTGACCTTCTTTTTGCGATTTTTATTCCTCCTATTAGTTACTAAAAAAATTTAATTTGCAAAGATATAATTTATTTTAATTCTTCTGCAACTCTTTGGCTGATAAATTTTGCAAAATTTTCAATTGTCATTTTGCCGATTTCTCCTTCCCCTTGTTTTCTTATTGAAAGCATTCCTGATTCGAGTTCTTTTTCGCCTACAATTATCATATAAGGAATACGTTTCATCTCGTTGTCTCTTATCTTTTTACCGACTTTTTCATTTCTGTCGTCAACAATTGTTCTTACGTCCGAATTGTTCAATTTTGTTTTGATATTGTGAGCGAAGTCATTAAATTTTTCGCTTACCGGCAGAATTGCAACTTGTTCGGATGTAAGCCATAAGGGAAATTTTCCTGCGGTATGTTCAATTAATACGGCAACGAAACGTTCCATTGAGCCGAAAGGTGCACGATGAATCATTACCGGACGGTGTTTTTTGTCATCGCTTCCGGTATATTCCAGTTCAAAACGTTCGGGTAAATTATAGTCCACCTGGATTGTTCCAAGCTGCCAACTTCTGCCGAGGGCATCTTTTACCATAAAGTCGAGTTTAGGTCCGTAAAATGCGGCTTCTCCGTATTCAATAACGGTTTTTAACCCCTTTTCCTTACATGCTTCAACAATGGCAGTTTCGGCTTTTTTCCAATTTTCGTCAGAGCCGATATATTTGCTTCTGTCTTCTTTATCGCGAAGAGAAATTTGAGTTGTGAAATTTTCAAAGTCCAGTGTTTTGAAAATATACAAGACAATATCTATTACTTTAATAAATTCTTCTTTTAGTTGGTCGGGACGACAAAAAATATGTGCATCGTCTTGTGTAAACCCTCTTACACGCGTGAGTCCGTGTAATTCTCCGCTTTGTTCGTAGCGGTAAACTGTTCCGAATTCGGCATATCTTACAGGTAAATCTTTGTACGAACGCGGCTTGCTTTTATAAATTTCGCAGTGATGAGGGCAGTTCATCGGTTTAAGCAGAAATTCTTCACCTTCAGCCGGTGTATGTATCGGTTGAAAACTGTCTTTTCCGTATTTTGCATAGTGTCCTGAGGTTACGTAAAGTTCTTTTTGTCCGATATGCGGCGTAATAACGGGTTCATAGCCGTATTTTTTCTGAACGCTTTTCAGGAAGTTTTCAAGCCTTTCACGCAACATTGCACCTTTGGGTAGCCATAGAGGCAGTCCTTGTCCTACTCGGCTTGAAAAAGTAAACAGTTCGAGTTCTTTTCCTATTTTACGATGGTCACGTTTTTTTGCTTCCTCCAGCATTGCAAGGTATTCATCCAATAATTTTTTTTTCGGAAAACTAATTCCGTAAATGCGTGTAAGTTGTTTGTTTTTTTCATCACCTTTCCAATATGCTCCGGCTATGCTCATAATTTTTACCGCCTTTATATATCCTGTATTCGGTAAGTGCGGACCGCGGCATAAATCAGTAAAATTTCCTTGTTCATAAAAGGTAATTGTTCCGTCTTTTAATCCTTCAATTAAATCTACTTTATATTCGTCTCCTTTTTCGGAATAATTACCTTTTATGAACAAGGAAATTTTACTGATTTATGCCGCGGTCCGCACTTACCGAATACAGGATATATAAAGGC
>CAMZKI010000297.1 GCA_947311125.1 uncultured Chlorobiota bacterium | reverse complement strand
GACGGAAAAAAATATACACCTAAAACATATCTTAAAGATTACCTGAAAATAAATCCTGACGATTACGTTGAAATATTGTCATACAAACAAGAACCGTTTTGGCAAAAAGCAGAATATAAAGTTCCTGATAACTGGTGGCACAGCAAAGATTACTATAATGTTCCGCTTGAAGATTTTATGAAAATTATAAAAAAATCAATACGTAACGGATACACAATGAGCATAGGCGGAGACGTGTCGGAAGCAGGCTTTTTACGAAGCACGCAAGCCGCAGTTATTCCGACTTTTGACATACCTTATAAATACATTGACGATAATGCCCGCCAATTCCGATTCTCGAACAAAACAACAACCGACGACCACGGTATGCACCTTGTAGGATACACTGAAAGAGACGGTATGGACTGGTATTTAATTAAAGATTCAAGTTCCGGCTCAAGAAATAACGACCCCGACGCACCCGAATTCGGATATTATTTTTTCAGAGAAGATTACGTAAAATTGAAAATGATGGGATTTACAATTCATAAAGATGCAGTTAAAGATATTCTGAAAAAGTTTAAGTAAAAAATAAAAAAATACGAAATCCCGGCAGAACTTTAAAACCTGTCGGGATTAATTATTAAAATAAAATGCTCTCAATTCTTATTCCCGTTTATAATTTTGATATAAGAAAATTTATTTCTCAACTGTGTGAACATGCATATAAAGAGAATATTACCTATGAAATAATTGTTGCTGACGATAATTCAGACCGATATTTTACGGAGAAAAATAAAGAGATTGAAGACCTGTCTAATGTCAAATATATTTTACTTGATAAAAATATCGGACGGTCAAAAATCCGAAATTTTCTGGCAGAGAAAGCAAAATATGAATATTTACTCTTTGCAGATTGCGATATGCTTATTTCGGGTAAAAACTTTATAAGTAACTACTTAAAGAATATTAAAAAAAATGCAGTAATTATCGGAGGCATAGAATATCAGAAAGATAAGCCTGACAGCTCCGACAAATATTTGAGATGGTACTACGGCAGAAAGCGAGAGGCATTACCGCCTCAAATAAGAAACAAAAAACCTTATTCATCATTTATGTCCGGTAATTTTCTGATACCTGCAGAAATTTTTAATAAAATAAAATTTAATGAAAATATCACAAAATACGGGCACGAAGATACACTTTTCGGAATTGAGTTAAAAAGAAGAAACTTTAAAATAGTGCATATAGGCAATCCGCTGATGCATATAGGGTTAGAGAATACTGCAACATTTATAAATAAGACTGAAATCAGCATAAAAAATCTTATTTATATTTCTGAAAAATATAATTATCCGGAACTTTATGAAAACGTTAAGCTGCTTAAAGTAAGAAAAAAACTGAAGTTCTTAAAACCTGTAATTTTCACAGCTTTTAAAATCTCCGAAAAAATGATGCTGAAAAATCTTTACGGAAAAAAACCTTCGCTTATTTTTCTTGATTTATTCAAAATAGGAACTTCTTATAAATATTAAATCCCGTAAAGGCATAAATTTTTAAGAAAATATGTCATATTGCAACCCAACGGCATATTTTTTGGTCTTAAAAATAATATAAAAATTACGCAAACGTTTATAGAAAATAAAAAATAAACTATGAGAAATAAACTTTTTTTAACACTGTCGATTTTACTATTGTTCGTATTTTCCGGCTTTTCACAATGGGGGAATAATAAAGCAACATTAAGTACGGGAAAAGATGCTGATATTCAATGGGAAAATAAGACAATTGATTTAGGCAAAATTAAACAATATAACCCGGTAGATATAGTCTTTAAATTTAAAAATACAGGCGGAAAACCCGTAATTATTACAAATGCAAAAGCTTCTTGCGGCTGTACTGACATAGAATACTCACACAAACCGATATTGCCGGGTGAAACTTCATCTGTCAGAGTTACTTATGATGCCGAGGCCCTCGGTGTATTTAATAAAACCGTAACCTTGACGATGAATATAGAAAAAAGCTCGCAAGTACTGCATATTAAAGGAACAGTAGTGAAATAATCAGAATCTCATTTTTTTAAGCCTGTCCATTTCACGTTTGTCATCGTTTTGTTTTAAGCTTTCTCGCTTATCGTGATATTTTTTGCCTCTGGCAATGTGGAACTCTAATTTTGCCAATCCTTTATCATTGATAAACAGTCGGGTAGGCACAATAGTCAATGAGCTTGCTTTAACCTTTTTATCAATTTTATTAATTTCTTTCCTCGTAAGAAGAAGTTTTCTCATCCTTTTAGGGTCGTGATTTGCATAAGTCCCGTGCGAATATTCGGAAATATGCATTTTAACGTAAATTTCCGGCTTGCCCGGTTTTCCCGCTGAAGGAATCAAAACACAGTAAGCATCATTTAAACTCGCCTTTCCGGCACGTATTGACTTTATCTCTGTTCCGTAAAGTTGGATACCCGCAACAAATTTGTCAAGCAACTCAAAATCGTGCCTTGCTTTTTTATTTTTTATGTTAATAATGTTTGACATAAGCCGCAAAAATAGTTAAAATTTAAAAACTAATAAATTATTCATTGAACAATAATACTGAAAATAATTACTTTTGCAGTTTCAATGTCGGAAATACAAACAACATATGATATAATAACCGTTATCGGGGCAACAGCCGGCGGAAAAACAACATTGGCTGCTCGGCTTGCTTACGAACTTAACGGCGAAATCATAAGTGCCGATTCCAGACAGGTATATCGAGGAATGGATATAGGTACGGGAAAAGATTTAAAGGATTATCTTGTTGAAGAGAAAAACATTCCTTATCATTTGATTGATATTGTCGAAGCCGGGTATAAATATAATGTGTTCGAGTATCAGAAAGACTTTT
>CAMZKI010000296.1 GCA_947311125.1 uncultured Chlorobiota bacterium | reverse complement strand
CAAACAATAATTGTAGGTGAAGACGAGCAGTTACCTGAACTATCAGATGAATATTTAGAGGAAAATATTCGAGGCTATAATAAAAAAAGGACAAAAAGACAAACAAATAAAAACAGACTCAAACGAAAAAACATTAGCATTAATGGTTATGGGATCTCTAAGATTGGTTGTCAAAAGATGGGATTTAAACGGTCATGATTTTGACCTGAAAAAAGAAGGTAAATTGTTACTTAAATCAATAGAAAAAATTCTTACAATTTGAAAAATTATTGAAAAAAATTACAACTGAGAATATCAGTTTTTTTATAATCAAAACAATAGTGAATATTAACTAACAAATCAAACAACAATGAGTAAACTACTGACAAAATTATTGAAAGCCCCTTGGGCAGTAATAGGTGTAACACTGGCTATTACCGTATTGTTTTTCTGGGTAATGAAAGACAATACAAGAATGGAAACCAATTTAGACGAGTATATGCCGAAAAATCATCCGGCTTTTATATACAGCGACAAAGCCGAGGAAATTTTTAAAATTAAAGACGGAATTATAATTGCCGTTGAAAATCAAGACGGAATTTTTAATACCGAAACCCTTGATACATTAAAACAGTTAACAAAAGCTCTGCAGAAAATGGAGCAAATCAACAAAAACGATGTAACCTCGCTCTATACTGCCGACAATATTGTCGGTTCTGAAGGAGGATTAGATGTTAGACGCTTTTATAAAAGAGTTCCTAAATCAAAAGAGAAATTAGATGCCTTGCGGCAAAATGTGTTAAGCAATGAAATGATATTCGGAAAACTTGTTTCGGAAAATGAAAAAGTTGCCGTAGTGATAGCTGAAATAGAAGACGGTGTTTTTTCGCAAGAATTTTATTATGAAATTCTTGATTTAGCAAAAAGATTTGAAACCGATAAGATAAAAATGCATGTAGCAGGACGCCCGATAATTGAAGGAGAACTGGCACTTCTCGGTCCTGAAGATATGAAAAGGATGGTACCTATTGTGATACTTGTAATTGCACTCGTATTATTTTTCATACTGAGAAGTGTAAAAAGTACACTTTTGACACTGGGTGTCGTATTTTTCAGCACAATATGGGCATTCGGACTTATGGCATTACTCGGAATCCCTATTTATTCCGTTTCAACAATGATACCGGTAATGCTAATAGCCATAGGAGTTGCCTATTCGGTGCATCTGTACAACCATTTGCAGTTGTTTATAAATAAAAATCCGGAAGCAACAAAACGAGAAGCTGTTGAAGATATGATTAAAGCAATGTGGAATCCTGTTATGATAGCTGCCGTAACAACAGCCGTCGGATTCGTATCACTACTGACATCACAGGTTTATCCGATTAAATATTTCGGTTTATTTACGGCTTTCGGTGTAGCTGTAGCTTGGATACTGTCTGTAATCTTTATTCCTGCAGGCATTATGGCATTCGGTCTTCCGAAAAGAAGAGAGGTAAAAGAAACAAGCAAAAATGACAATTCATTTTTACACAGATTTGCCGTAAAAGTTTTAAGAAACAAGAAACTTACAATCATTATAACATCTGCAATAGTCATTCTCTCAATTATAGGAATGCAAAAAATTTGGATAAACTCAAGTTTCTTAGACAAATTTGAAAAAGACAGCGACATAGTCAAAACCGATAAATTTATCAATGAAAATTTCGGAGGAACTACAACCCTCAACTTAATCCTTGATGCCGGTGAAAACCCTGATGCATTTAAAAGTCCTGAACTACTCAGCTTAACGGATGAAATGCAGAAAAAAGTTGTTCACGATTTAAAAGTTGTAGGTAATTCATTCTCACTTGCAGACTTTATTGACAGAATGAATATGGTAATGAATGCTGATGACGAAAGGTTTAATAAAATTCCGAACAGCAGAGATATGATAGCACAATACCTGCTGCTGTATGAAATGTCAGGAGACCCGGAAGACCTTAATAAAGTTGTCAATTATGATTACACAAAACTAAATGTAATGTTTCAGTTAAAAAGCGACAACTCTAAGGCAATCAATTCTGCCCTGGATATATTAAAAACCTACGAAGATGATTTTAAAAAACACGGAGTTACGATGAATTATGCAGGTAGCGGATACAAAGGGCTTGTGTTCACCGACTTAATACTTGAAGGGCAAGTTATGAGTTTAATATTGTCTCTTTTCATTGTTATCATCTTGCTCTCTCTTATGTTTAAAAATATAAAAGCAGGATTGCTCGGCTCCGTCCCCATCATAATAACGGCTCTCATAAGTTTCGGTGTAATGGGCTTTTTAAATATACCTTTAAATACAACAACCGCACTGCTTTCAAGTATTGCAATAGGTATAGGAATTGATTATGCCGTGCACTTTATAGAACAGTACAGAAAATATGCAAAATCTACAAACCACAATATGTTGCTTACAGCTAAAAAAACAATGGCACATTCAGGAAGAGCTATTATATATAACGCAATAGTGGTAATAGCGGGTTTCTTAGTGTTACTTTTCTCAGTTTTTCCGCCAAACAGAGAGCTCGGAGCATTAGTATCACTTAATATGTTTACAAGTTTTGCCGGAACGCTTACAATATTACTTGTATTACTCAACATAACAAAAATGTATTCAAAAAAAGACAAAGAATAAACCCTGATTTGGTTTCAGTAGTCCCCGTTACTTTGCTTGCAGAGTGCGGGGGCGTGAAACCGAACAAAATGAAATCAAATTATTAATAAATTTAAAATTCAGAAAAATGAAAAAATTAAAATTAACAACAATCGTATTAGCAGTACTTATGTCATTTAACTTTAACATAAGTGCTCAGTTAACAGGAAGAGAAATAGTTAACAAAGCTTACAACTTGCCCTCCGGAAATGACAGAACGTCAACTCTGACAATGACACTGACAAACAAGCAGGGAAAACAAAGAATAAGAAAAATTAAACAATTTACAAAAGATTTCGGAGATGTTGAAAAAAGCATTATGTTTTTTGTTTCGCCTGCCGACGTAAAAAACACTTCTTTTATGAACTGGACTTATGACAGTGACAAACCGGATGACCAATGGATTTACTTGCCTACTCTTAAAAAAGTTAAAAGAATATCAAGCGAAAGCAAGAGTGATTATTTTATGGGGTCAGATTTTACTTACGATGATTTAGGAGACAGAAAATTAGATGCTGACGTACACAAGCTCTTAAAAACAGAAAAAGTAAACGGTATTGACTGCTATGTGGTGGAAAGTGTTTCTAAAGATGAAGACTATATGTATTCAAAAACAAAAACCTGGATAAGAAAAGACAACTTTGTAGGCGTAAAAAAAGAATTTTATGACGAAGACGGTGATCTTCTTAAAATCCTTACAATAAAAAAAGTTCAAAAAATTAAAGGTTATTGGGTAATTACAAATTCAGAAATGAAGAATGTGCAAAAAAATCATAAAACTTCAATGGTTCTTAGCAACATACAAATAGACACCGGAGTTCCGGACAACAAGTTTACTCAGAGAACTATGATGAGAGGATTGTAAAGAAACTATATTTT
>CAMZKI010000295.1 GCA_947311125.1 uncultured Chlorobiota bacterium | reverse complement strand
TACATAAGTTTAATTAATTTGTATTTGTTAATAATTTAAGCGTGCAAATATAATACTTTTTATTTATAAAAAAATATTTGCACGCTTAAATTATTAACAAATACAAATTAATTAAACTTATGTATTTAAACGCAGAAAAAAAACAAGAAATTTTTCAAAAACACGGGAAGTCTAATAATGACACTGGTTCTCCCGAGAGCCAAATAGCATTATTTTCCTACCGTATTACGCACTTAAATGAACATCTTAAAAAAAACAAAAAAGATCATCACACAAGAAGAGCGTTAATTAAATTAGTAGGAAAAAGAAAAAAATTGCTTAAATATTTACAAAATAACGATATAGAACGATATCGTAACATAATAAAAGCTCTCGGATTACGTAAGTAATTCCCCCCTTAAAGAAAAAGGCATAAAAAATATGCCTTTTTCTTTTATGTTTGTGAACTTTTTTACAGGCAAATAAAAAATTAAAAAATTAAAAATGAATATTGTAACAAAAAAAATAGACCTCGGAAACGGAAGAATTATTGAAATAGAAACAGGAAAATTAGCAAAACAAGCAGACGGAGCCGTTGTCGTAAAACAAGGAGACACAATGCTTCTTGCAACTGTCGTTTCTTCAAAAGAAGCAAAAGAAAATGTAGATTTTATGCCCCTTTCGGTAGATTACAGAGAAAAATTTGCCGCTGCAGGCAGATTTCCCGGAGGTTTCAGAAAAAGAGAAGGACGACCTTCCGATGAGGAAGTATTAGTTGCCAGGCTTATAGACCGTGCATTAAGACCATTATTTCCGTCAGATTATCACGCAGATACTTTTGTAAACGTAGAACTTATCTCTGCAGACAGAGAAGGCGAAGTAATGCCCGATTCCCTGGCAGGTTTAGCAGCTTCTGCAGCTATAGCCGTAAGCGACATTCCCTTTAACGGACCCATTTCCGAAGTCAGAGTGGCAAGAATTAACGGAGAATTTATTATAAATCCTACGCTTTCACAACTCGAAGATACTGATATTGACATAATGTTAGCCGCAACAATCGACAATATCCTTATGGTTGAGGGTGATATGAAAGAAATATCAGAGGAAGAGATGCTGGAAGCAATGAAATTCGGACACGAAGAAATAAAAAGACACTGTAAAATTCAGCTTGAAATGGCTGAAGAAACAGGAGCAACCAAAAAAAGAGAATATAAACACGAACAAGATGACAATGAAGAGTTAAGAGAAAAACTAAAAGCATCCGTCAGTAAAAAAATATATGAAATTGCGAAATCTGCTCTGTCAAAACACGACCGCTCAGAACGCTTCTCAGAAATAAAGCAAGAATTTATCGACAGTTTTTCCGAAGAAGAGCAAGAAGAACTGGATACTATCTTAATCGACAAATATTTTCATGAAGAAGAAAAAGAAATCGTAAGAAATATGATTTTGCATGACAGAATACGCCTTGACGGAAGAAAATTAGACGAGATAAGACCTATATGGTGTGAAATTGACTATTTACCCGGAGCTCACGGTTCCGCAATATTTACAAGAGGAGAAACACAATCCCTGACAACCGTTACTCTCGGCTCACCTCTTGATGTTCAAACAGTTGACAGACCTTTAGACCAAAGTAAAGAAAACTTTTTACTACACTACAACTTCTTACCTTTCTCTACCGGCGATGCAAGACCTTACAGAGGAACGGGAAGAAGAGAAATAGGACACGGAAACCTGGCACATCGTGCACTTGCACTAATGTTGCCGGATAAAGAAGAAAATCCGTATACGGTAAGAGTCGTTTCTGACATTTTGGAATCGAACGGCTCATCATCAATGGCTACAGTTTGTGCCGGAACATTAGCTTTAATGGATGCAGGAGTGCAAATAAAAAAGCCTGTTTCAGGAATAGCAATGGGACTCATAACCGATGATAAAGGAAATTTTGCCGTACTGTCTGATATTCTCGGAGATGAAGATCATCTCGGCGATATGGACTTTAAAGTAACCGGAACAACCGACGGAATTACGGCCTGCCAAATGGATATTAAAGTAGACGGGCTTTCATACGAAATTTTATCACAAGCTTTGATGCAGGCAAAAGAAGGAAGAGCACATATCCTGAATGAAATGCTTAAAACAATTTCAAAGCCTCGAAATGAATATAAATCTCATGTTCCCGGAATTACCTCTCTTATTATTCCCTCAGATATGATAGGAACCGTTATAGGTCCGGGAGGAAAAATGATTCAACAAATTCAAAAAGATACCGAAACAACAATAACAATTGATGAAATTGACGGATTCGGCAATGTCGTAATTATGGGACCGACCCAAGATTCTATTAATGAAGCTAAAAACTATATAAAAGGGCTTACCGAAATACCGGAAGTAGGACACACATATAAAGGAACTGTAAAGAAAATCGTTGATTTCGGAGCCTTTGTAGAAATTCTTCCCGGTAAAGACGGTTTACTTCACATATCTGAAATTTCTTACGAAAGAACAAATAAAGTAGAAGATGTTCTTAAAGAAGGACAAGAAATAGAAGTAAAATTAATAGGCGTAGATCAGCTAACAAAAAAATTAAAACTTTCCAGAAAAGCATTACTGCCGAAACCGGAAAGAAAAGACAATAAAAAATAAATTTTATACAGATAAATCATAATATTTTAAAAAATCCTTTGTTTAATAAAGCAAAGGATTTTTTATTTTCGAAGAAAAATACTAACAACTTATTGACAAAAAAAGTAAACTTCGTAATACTTTTTAAATTACAGCCTTTACTTTTTGCGTTCCCGAATATACTAATTGTTATGTAACGCAAAGTTTACGCATATTTAAACGTATCCTGAATTATGAATTCCGGTATAATTTTTGGACTGTATTAACCGGAAAAACATTTAAAAATCAAACAAAGGAGGAACATAAAATGAAAAAATTATTCTTATTAATCGGAGTCGCACTTTTTATTCTGAGTTCGTGTACAACAACTCGAGTAGTGCATTATTACGACGACGCATATCCGTCTTCTAAAACAACAACAATAGTTGTTAAAGATAAAAACAATATAAAAGCAGTTGAAAATAATACGGATACAGACGTTTATGACAATTATGCAGATGAAAGTTCTGCAGATAATAATGTCTCGGCTTACACCGATGACGATCAGGACAATACAGTAATTATTGAAACAGATGACAACAGCAATGTTGATGTTTACGTATACAACGACTATCCTTCATATTCTTCAAGAATAAGAAGATTTCACGGATCAACATATATAATCAATGACTACTATAACGACTATTATTTATACGGAGGATGGGGAGTCAGTTTAGGATTTTATTATCCTTCTTATCGTTATCCTACTTATTACTATTCAAGATACTACAGACCTTACTACTATAACCGTTACAGACCGTATTATTACGGAAGTTGGGGATACGGAGGTTACTGGAACGGGTATAACAACGGATACTGGGACGGATACTCAGACGGATATTACGACAGTTGGGGATACGGAGGTTATTATAATTACGGATATTATTCTCCCTATTATAATGACAGATATTATAAAAATAATTATGCTTACGGAAACAGATACAGAACAAATGCAGGTGAAAGAAGCAGCGGAACCAGAAACAATGCCGTAAGACACACTCCGACAAATAATACGACAACTGACATAAACAAAAGAACGGACAGCAGAACTGATGCCGTAAGAAATTCTTCAGTATCAAACAGGAATTCTAATATCAGAAGGTCTGATGTCAATCGTGTTAATAGCGGTACAAATACGGAAAGAACAGACCCGAGGATTAATAATAACAGAGTTAATCACGGAACTAACCCGAACAGAGTTGACACCAGAAACAACACAAACAGAACAGACTCAAGAAATAACATAAACCGAAATACCGTAAGAAGAGGTTCTGCAAGTGTAAGCAGTTCGTATAACAGAAACTCTTCAAGAAATAATAATACAAGGACAAATTACAACACCGGAAATACACGAAATAATCGTTCGGACAATTACAGTTCAAGAACTAATAATTCAAGGTCAAATTACAGCAGACCTAATACAAGTTCAAGATCTAATTATAACAACCGCTCTCGCTCCGGAAAAAGCAATTCGTCTTATTCAAAACCCAGAACAAACAACAGTTCTAACTACAGCAGCAGAAATTCAAGAAGCGGAGGAAGCTATAATACGGGCAGTCGCTCTTCGGGAAACAGGTCAAGCTATAGTTCCGGAAGTTCTCGCTCAACCAGTTCTCGTTCAAGTTACGGCAGCAGCAGCAGTCGTTCAAGTTACAGCAGCGGAAGCAGTCGTTCCGGAAGTTCTCGCTCAAGCGGAAGTCGTTCAAGCGAAAGTCGATCGTCACGTTCCGGAAGATAACAATTTTACGGGATAATCATTAAAACAAAAAACGATGGTTATCCCTTAGTTGTAAAAGCCATACCTTTATTTATATTCTATCAAAAAAACACAAATGATTTACAGAAAATTTTTAACAGCTTTGGTGCTGATTTTATTCGTAAGTTTATCTTTCGCTCAAAATCACATTGATGCACTCAGATACAGCCGACAGTATTATTCCGGAACAGCAAAATCCGATGCAATGGGAAATTCTCTTTCGGCTCTCGGAGCAGATTTATCGGCAATAACGATAAACCCTGCCGGAATTGCTGTTTTTAAGAGTTCTAAGTTTACCCTGACACCTAATTTTATAATAAATAATTCCGAAGCAAACTACCTCGGTAATACAAGAAACGAAAATAAATACGGTTTTATCTTTTCAAATATTGCTTACGCAGGCGTAAAACAATCTTCAGGACTTTTCAAAACAATAAACTTCGGAATATCATATAATTCTTATAACGATTACCGAAAGCATACCGTTGCTTCCGGAACAAATTACGAAAGTTCAGTTTTGGATTATTTTGTTTATAACGCAAACTCAGACAGATACAGTGCTTTCAGAGAAGATTTGGCATGGAGAGCATGGTTGCTTAATTACGATGACGTAAATAATGAATATTATACTTTCGTTACCGATGATAAAACATACGGAGAATATCAAAGAAACGAAATTGCAACAAAAGGCGGAAGCGGAGAATTTACCTTCTCTCTCGGAGGAAATATTGCCGATAAGTTGTATCTCGGTGTAAGTTTAGGACTTACATCAGTAAATTACAGAGAAGAATCAATTTATTCCGAAAGCAATTTTCAAGCTATTTATGCTCCCGACAGTAATAATCCCGGCGACAGTATTCAGGTTAACCCTGACAGGTTAGATTACAAGCAAACTCTAATATCAGAAGGAAGCGGAATTAACGGTAAATTCGGTTTTATTTATCAGCCTTTTAAATTTTTAAGAATCGGAGGTGCTGTTCATACCTCAAGCGGATATAAGTTTGATGATGAGTACATTACCTCAATGTATGTTGAATATCCTGTTGCCGACGATAACGGATATTATGATTATGAACCGGATACAGCAAATATTTTTGTATGGAAACTCCAAACTCCGTTCAGAGCAAATGCCGGAATTGCTTTAATTCTGGACTCATACAAAATAGGTAAGTTTTACACGACTCCGATAACATTTACTCTTGATTATGAGTACGTTGATTATTCAAGAATGACATTAAAACCTGATTATTATTCTGATTATTCTTTTGATAACGAAAATTATACAATAAGTGATTTATTTAAAGAATCTCACTCTTTCAGAACAGGTATTGAATTTAATTTCGGCTCTGTGAAATTTAGAGGAGGCTATGCTGTTTACACAAGCCCGTATAAGACAGATATCAATTTATTTGACGGTGCAAAATCAATTTATTCAGGCGGTATAGGTTTCGCAGGAAAACATTCGTTTATAGATTTTTCGTATTCATATGCGAGTTCCTCCGAAACACTTAATATGTATCAGGCTGCAAATGTTTTTCCTTACGACCCTGTGGGAGATAAAACAGAACCTGCTGCTGAGGTAAACAATTCAAAACAATTTATTAAAGTTACTTTAGGTTTAAGGCTGTAAAAACAAAAAGTTTCTGAAGAAAGGTTGTCCCGAAAAAAGACAGCCTTTTTTTATAATTTTTTTCCGAGTTTTTTTAACATCCTTATATGAGAATAGAGTGCCTCCGAAAGCGATTTGTAAACATTGTATCTTATACCGTATTCATCACAAGTTTTTCGGACAATTTTTGCAAGTTCAGGATAATGTATATGGCTTATTTTAGGAAAAAGATGATGTTCTGTCTGAAAATTAAGTCCTCCGGTATACCAAGTAAGCAGTTTATTTCTTTGAGCAAAATCAGCAGTTGTTTCAAGTTGGTGAATAAACCAATTGTTATTTATTTTATTATTTTCAGGAACCGGAAAATCTGTTTTTTCAACTAAATGTGCTAACTGAAATGTTACGGCAAGAACAAAACCCAAGATAAACTGCATTGTAAAAAGTCCTATAATGTATTGATACCAAGTAATATCAACAAAAATAAGCGGCAAAATAATTATATACCCGAAATATAAAATTTTAAAAAATATAAGCTTTGCAAATTCCTTCTTAAAGTCTTTCTTTCCTGCAAGGTAACCTTCTTTATAATAACGTATTAACTGAAAAAAATCAGCAATGAAGAGCCATGTAAACGTCATCAGTCCGTACAAAAAAAACATATAAATATATTGGTATTTATGAATTTTTTTAAGTTTTGCCCCTTTTGTAAACCTATATAGAGAACGTGAACTTATATCGTCATCTGCATTTTCGATATTGGTAAAAGTGTGGTGCAGTTTATTATGCTGAATTCTCCAGTTTAAAGAACTCCCTCCGAGAAGTTCCATTGAATAACTTATAATCTTATTAATTTTTTTATTATCAGAATAAGAACCGTGATTAGCATCATGCATAACACACATACCTATACCTGCCGCTGCCAGTCCCATAACTCCGGCAAGAATCCACATTAAGTATATATCCGAAGTATTGCTTATTATCAAAAAATAAGAGCCTAAATACAAAGCTGTAAAAATAACTGTTTTAAAGATTATTTTATTCCCTCCGGCTTTGGAAATTTGTTCTGTTTTAAAATAATCATTTACTCTTTGCCTTAAAGTATCTGCAAATTCCTTA
>CAMZKI010000294.1 GCA_947311125.1 uncultured Chlorobiota bacterium | reverse complement strand
TTTAATTTTGTAAAAAAAAATACACTTTTATTTTATAACGAAACATTTTATTACAAAAATAACATAATCTATGATATTATCAATTTTGTTTCCGGATTTCCTGAAACAAAAACAAAGAAACAGCAAATATGTTTAAACATCTTTATAATTTTTTTAAGAACAGAAAATTACTCCTTGCATTTATAATATTCATAACAGGCGGAGCTGCCGTTTATACGGCATTAAAAATTAAAACTACTGAGGATATATCTAAAATGATACCTGCCGATGATGAACTTCGACGTTTTAATTTTGCAAGCAGGCACATAAAAATAAACGATAAAATAATTATAAATATCTCATTTTTAGACACTTCTGTTATAAACCCGAGTAAATTAACCGAATTTGCAGACAGCTTGGAATTGCAGTTGTTAAATACAAATAAGGAACATATTGCAGAAATTCAGAACACTTTTGACAGCCAAATGATGAATGAGCTGTATGAGATTTTTTATAATAACCTGCCGATATTTCTTACGGAGAAAGATTATAAAACACTTGACACCTTATTTACTAATGATAAAATTGACAAAACTTTGTCCGCAGATTTTAAAACTCTGATTTCGCCGGCAAGTATGATTACTAAAAAATTCATAAAAAAAGATCCTCTGAATATTACCCCGCTTGCTTTAGAAAGACTCAGAAAATTACAAACCGATAACAGTTATGAAATTTATGACAATCATATATTTTCAAAAAACAGAAAACATCTTTTGCTTTTTGTCATTTCAAAATATCCTAATAGTGAAACAGCAAAAAATAAACATCTAATTGACGGAATAAACAAAACATTAAGCAATTTAAAAATAAAAATACCGGATATTAATGCCGAAATTTTCGGAGCACCGGTTATATCAACAGGCAATGCAGAGCGCATAAAAAAAGATATATTTTTGACTGTCGGAATTGCAATAAGCCTGATTTTTATTTTTTTGTCATTATTTTATAAGCGATTTGATATCTTTTTTATTATATTTCTTCCTGCAGCATTCGGTGCAGCATTATCAACGGCAATAATTTATTTTCTGCAAGGTGAAATCTCTGCAATATCTCTCGGTATAGGCTCTGTATTAGTCGGTATATCAATAGATTACTCTCTACATATATTTACTCATTCCAGAAGTAAAAAAGACACGTCTGACATTTTCAACGACATATCAAAACCGATTTTGATGAGCAGTATAACAACTGCATCTGCATTTTTCTGTCTGCTTTTTGTAAAATCCGATGCTTTACGCGATTTAGGTCTGTTTGCAGGAATAAGTGTAATAGCGGCGGCATTATTTGCACTGATTGTATTACCGCATTTTCTTAAGAATAAAAAAAGAAAGAAAGTTGAAAAAACTAATTTTTTAGAAAGACTTACTTTTTATGCTTTCCACAAAAACAAGTATGCGGTTTTCTTTGTTTTGTTTATCACGATTATAAGTCTTTTCACATTTAAGAAAGCTGAGTTTGAGAATGATATGAATAAGATGAATTATATGTCGCCGGACTTGAAAAATGCCGAAAAAAATCTTGAACGTATTTCTAATGATGCTCTCAGAAAAATGTTTTTTGTTGTTACGGGAAATACTCTGAACGATGCCTTAAAAACAAACGATGTTCTATTTAAAAAAATAAGCAAACTTCAAAATAAAGATATTGTAAAAAGTTATTCTTCAGCAGGTTATTTTTTGGTTTCCGACAGTTTGCAAAATGAAAGAATTAACAGATGGAAGTTATTTCTGAAAAAGCAAAATATTGATACCTTAAAATACAAATTGGAAAAATACGGAAAAAAATACGGCTTCAAAAAAGATGCTTTTTCTGAATTTTACAGCCTGTTGCATAAAGATTTTAAAACTTTAGATAATGAAATAAAGCAAAAACTTATAAAGAAACTCGGAAATGATTTAATTACTCAAGACAAAACTCTGACAAGCATAGTTACCCTTATTAAATTAAAAGAGGAAGATAAAGAAATTGTATATAAAGAAATTAAAGCCGGAAATAATATTTATATTGTTGATAAAAAGTACATTACGGATAAAATTGTTGAAATTTTAAAAAATGATTTTAATGAGCTTGTGAAAATTTCATTACTTGCGGTTTTTATGATTCTTTTACTGTATTTCGGAAGAATTGAACTAACTCTGATAACTTTTATACCTATGTTGATAAGTTGGTTATGGACTTTAAGTTTTATGTGGCTGTTTGATTTTAAATTCACTATTTTTAACATAATTATTTCAACATTTATCTTTGGTCTCGGCATTGATTACAGTATCTTCATAACAAACGGGCTGCTTCAAAAATACAGATACGGAGCAAACAATTTACCCTCATATAAAACATCTGTCTTACTTTCTGCAATAACCACCGTTACGGCAATAGGCGTGCTTATTTTCGCAAAACATCCTGCGATGCGTTCTATTGCATTCCTCTCGGTTATAGGAATTTTATCGGTTGTTTTTATTACCTATACCTTACAGCCTATCTTGTTTAATTTCCTTATAAAGCAACAAGGTAAAATGCGAAGCGCTCCGGTTACGGCAAAAGACTTGTTTTTTGCCATACTTATTTTTACAGTCTTTTTAGTCGGTTCAATTTTTACGATTTTATTTTGGGGAATATTATCTCTCATCCCTTTCGGAAGAAAAAACAAAAAGAAAATCTTCCATTATTGGCTTTTTATCACTTCAAAAATGATTGTTTACATTCCGCTTAACGTTAAAAAAATTATTAATAACCCTTTCGGAGAAAACTTCAAAAAACCGGCAGTAATAATTGCAAATCATCAATCGCATATCGACATTCCGCTTATTTTGATGCTGCATCCTAAAATTCTGATTCTTACAAATGATTGGGTTCAGAATAATATCTTTTACGGAAAAATAGTGAAATTTGCCGACTACTATCCCACTTCAAACGGTTTTGAGAAAAATCTTCAACTTCTGAAAGAAAAAGTTAAGCAAGGATATTCCGTTTTGGTATATCCCGAAGGCAGTCGTTCGCCCGATTTGGAAATAAAACGTTTTCATAAAGGTGCTTTCGAATATGCAAAAGCACTGAATATTGATATTTTACCGATTATTATTCAAGGTGCCGGCGATTGTATTCCGAAAGGCGAACCGTTTTTAAAAAGCGGACAAATTTCAATTAATATCTTACAAAGAATAAAGCCCGATAATTTCGGAAATACAAGCAGAGAACAGGCAAAAAATATTCGTAAATTAATGCATTCTGAATATCAAAAAATAAGAAAAATTTACGAAACACCTGCATATTTCCGAAAAAAACTAATTGCAAATTACATATACAAAACGCCTGTATTAGAGCATTATACAAGAATAAAAACCAAACTTGAAAACAATTACGAACTTTTCAATAATATTCTTCCCGAAAATGGACACATTACCGATATAGGTACCGGATACGGGTATTTGCCTTATATGTTGAGTTTTTGCTCAAAAGAAAGAACAATAACCGGAATTGATTACGATTGCAAAAAAATAAATACAGCAAATCACAACATTTCTAAAACCGAAAATCTGAATTTTATTTGTGAGGATGTTTTAACAGCCGATTTTCCGAAAAGCGATGCATTTATCATAAATGATGTACTGCATTATATGCCGAAAGAAAAGCAAAAAGAGCTGATAATAAAGTGCATAAACAATATAAAACCAAACGGCAAAATAATTATCCGAGACGGCAATTCGGAAATGAAAAAGAAGCATAAAGGCACCAAACTGACCGAGTTTTTCTCAACAAAACTACTGAAATTTAACAAAACAGAATTTGACAAACTGCACTTTACTTCAAAACATGAAATATTGGAAATTGTAAAACCTTTTAACTTTAATGTAGAAATAATTGACGAAACAAAATTTACTTCAAATATTATTTTTGTTTTAAGACAAAAATAAAATCATAAAAAGGGCGTTTCAGAAAATGACAAATATCTTATAATAAATGCATTACAACGAATAAAAAATTAATATTTCCCCGTTTTGCATAAGATACCGCTTATTTCAGGGTAATTGTTTTTTGCTTTTTACTTTTGTCTTGACACAAAAGTAAAAAAAAGTCAAGACTGACAATAATTTTTGTAAATTTTTACAAAACACTGCACTAAACAAAATTAAAGTTTCGGTGTTTATTTACATAATTTTTTGCAAATTGCAAATAGTTGTATTACAATACAATAAGAAATAAAATGAAAGCCGAAACCAATTTTGTTTTTAACGTTCCGTATTTTGAAAATTTATCAAAAATTCTTGTAGGTCTTTTCAGCAGTTTGCAAAATCCTTGGTTAAATTAAAAATCTTCTGTTTCCTAAAAGTCTCTAAAAAACCCGTCAGAACAGAAAAAATCTCTGACGGGTTTAATAATAATTAAGAAAAATTATAATTTATACCTGCAATCTTTCCTTAAAAGGTAAAAATGTCATAAAATCAGCATGATGCACAATA
>CAMZKI010000293.1 GCA_947311125.1 uncultured Chlorobiota bacterium | reverse complement strand
TGTTTAAAACAGGTGTATATTACAGAAAAGAAAAAAATTCCGTATATACTAAAGAAAATAATATTATTTATTTAGGTATATCATCTTGTATTTTTAATTCATTTTATGATTAAAAAAACGAAAAAAACAGTAATTTCATAGTAAAATTGTGATTTTTTGATTAAAAAATACAGATTTATATGCATCAATTTGGATATAAGGTCAAAAAACATATCTTTGCCGCTTTAAAAAACCTTATTTTATTTGTTAACTAAATTTATTAAGACCAACTAATGGAAACACTTGTTTATTCAATAATCGGTGCCGGAATTTTAGGAATAGTTTATACGATTTTCAGATCTGCCTGGGTTAAAAAACAACCTGCAGGTTCAGAAAAAATGCAAACGATTGCAGGATACATTGCTGACGGAGCAATGGCTTTCTTAAAAGCCGAATATAAAGTTTTGGCAGTATTTGTTACGGCAGTTGCAATTTTGCTGTTTTTTAAGGGAGAAACAGAAGATGCTTCAAACGGATTTATTGCAGTATCTTTTATTGTAGGGGCTTTTTTATCTGCTCTTGCAGGTTATATAGGTATGCGAATTGCTGTTAAAGCAAATGTAAGAACGACTAATGCTGCTCAAAAATCAATAAATTCTGCATTGAAAGTTGCGTTTACGGGAGGCTCGGTTATGGGAGCAGGGGTTGTTTCTCTCGGAGTTTTAGGTTTAAGCATTCTTTTTATCACATATCATTTTTTAGGATTTTCCGGCGGAACCGTTGAAATATTAAATGTTCTTTCAGGTTTTTCTCTCGGAGCTTCTTCAATTGCGTTGTTTGCCAGAGTAGGAGGGGGGATTTATACCAAAGCTGCTGATGTAGGAGCAGACCTCGTAGGGAAAGTAGAGAGCGGTATTCCCGAAGACCATCATTTAAACCCGGCTACAATTGCCGATAACGTAGGCGATAACGTAGGAGATGTTGCCGGAATGGGAGCTGATTTATTCGAGTCTTTTGTCGGTTCCATTATAGCAACAATGGTATTGGGTGCTGCTTTTATAGGTTTGCCCGAATTTCGTAATTTTTCAATAGGTCCTGTTTTGCTGCCTTTGACATTGGCTGCTGCCGGAATTATAATTTCTGTTACGGGAACATTTTTTGTTAAGGTAAGAGAAGGAGGGAACCCTCATATTGCTCTTAATATAGGTGAAGGAGTTGCCGCATTTTTAATGTTAATTACATCTTATTTTATTATTGATGCTATGCTTCCCGAGAGTTGGAGTTTTACAAATTTTGAAGGTATTACAAAAACTTATACATCTTTAAACGTTTTTATAGCTACGATAATAGGCTTGGCTGCCGGATTTGCAATAGGAAAAATAACAGAATATTATACCGGAACAGGAAGAAAACCTGTAAAATCAATAGTGAAAAAATCAAGAACCGGAGCTGCAACCAATATTATAGGCGGGCTTGAAGTAGGAATGATGTCAACTGCATTGCCTATAATCGTAATTGCAGCAGGAATAATGGGAGCATATTTTTTTGCAGGTTTATACGGTATTGCAATAGCAGCAGTAGGAATGCTTGCAAATACAGGCATTCAGTTAGCAATTGACGCATACGGTCCGATTGCCGATAATGCCGGCGGGATTGCAGCAATGGCAGAACTGGACTCTGAGGTAAGAGACAGAACTGACAAACTGGACGCCGTAGGTAATACAACGGCGGCTATAGGAAAAGGATTTGCAATAGGGTCGGCAGCGCTGACAGCTCTTGCGTTGTTTACGGCATTTATGCAGCAGGCAAATATAACCGTTATCGACTTGGCAGATCCTTATATCATTTCAGGTTTGTTTTTCGGTGCAATGCTGCCTATGCTCTTTTCCGCATTGGCAATAGGAGCTGTCGGAAGGGCTGCCGGTAAGATGATAACTGAGGTGAGGAGGCAATTTAAGGATATTCCTGTTCTGAAAGAAGCGTTAGTAATAATTAAAAAATATGACGGAGATGTTTCGATGGCGACAAATGAGGAAAACGAAATTTTGAAGAAAGCAGACGGTTCAGCCGAATACGAAAAATGTGTTGAGATTTCAACTAAATCATCGCTTCGAGAAATGGTTTTGCCGGGATTTTTGGCTTTAGCCGTTCCGACGATAGTGGGCTTTGTTGCAGGTGCAGAAGTGTTGGGAGGAGTTCTTGCCGGAGTTACTTCGGTGGGTGTTATAATGGCTATTTTTCAGGCAAATGCAGGCGGGGCTTGGGATAATGCAAAAAAAATGGTAGAAGAAGGTGTTAAATGTGATGACGGTGAAGAATTTAAAAAAGGTTCGGAAATGCATAAAGCAACGGTTGTAGGTGATACGGTAGGAGACCCGCTGAAAGATACATCAGGTCCTTCTTTGAATATTTTAGTAAAACTGATGTCTATCGTAGCTTTAGTTATAGCTCCGAGTATTGCTGTTCCGGAAAAGGGGACAGTTGATATTCCGACAGATTCTTCGAAGGTTAAAGTTTTTACGGATAAAAAACAAAATTCAGGAATTGCTGATAAAATTTCAGATAAAGATACTTTCAGGTTTTAAAATAAAACTTGTATGATAATAAAAAAGAGGCACGATAATAAATTGATGCCTCTTTTTTATGACGGGTTTAGAATCCTGCAACTTTTATGGTTACGCGTCTGTTTTGAGATCGCCCTTCGGGAGAATCCGTGCGTGATTTGGGATCAGAGTTTGATACGGCTCTTATTTTTATGCGTTTTTCGGATAATCCGTTTTTAATTAAGTATCCTGCAACGGCATTTGCTCTTGCTTCGGACAGTTTTTTTCCGTCAACGGAGAGGGCTTCCATATCGTCAACATGACCGTTTACTTCAATAATTATATCCGGATTTAAAAATAAAACTGAAATAATATTGTCAAGCTCTGCCTTGGCTAAAGGTGACAGCTCTGCACTTTCAGGTTTAAACTTAAGATTTTCGGTTTTAATTTCTTCATCAATGTATATTTTCTGCATAAGAACGTCTTTGTCGATATTGTCAAAGGTCGTTATTTGATTTATATAAAGGTCTTCTGTATATGTCCAGTATCCTTTTGCTTTTACTTTAATTGCATAATTGTCTCCGGCAAAGAATGAAGTGAAGTAAACACCTGTTCTTCGGCTGGATGCTGTTTCGGAAATGAGTTCATTGGTTGTGCTGTTATAAACGGTAACAATTGCATGCAGTGGCAGCAGTGAGTTTGCGTCTTTTATAATACCTTTCAGATTCGTTTGTTTTATGACTTTTATATCATCAAAAGTAAAATCTTTGTCTGTTTCGTCTTCGTCTGTTATGAGAAAATCGCTTTCGTCGAAATGTATTTTTCTTTCTTTTTCGTCAAAATCAAAAGTTATTTCAAAACTTTTGTAACCGTTAAATTTTACAATGTAATACTCTTGTCTTAATCTGAAATGTTCTCTGAATATGTTATTTACCTTTACTTTGTAATAGTCTGAAACAGGAATATACATTTCAAAATATCCTTCTTTATCTGTAAGTGTAGAGTATGTTTTTCCGCTTCCTTCAACGGTAATTTTTATATTATCGAGAGGTATTTCGCCGAGAGCCGAATGTTTTGAACGGTGCAGAGATATTCTTCCGAACAGTTTATTTCGTTCCATAAAAGGGATATACATTACCGTATCTTTATTTGCATTGAAAAATTTAACGGTTCCTTCTGTTTCAAAATGTTCGTTTCCGTTATCTTGCGGTGTAAATTTTATTTTGTATTCGCCTTCGGCTATATTATCATACTCTATTTTTCCTTCTTCATTAGAATATAATTCGTTTGCTAAAAATTCACCGTTATAATTTTTGTTTATTAAATCTTTTTCCGGGTATGCACGGTTTATTTCCGCAAGGACATCGGCAACTCCGGGTTCATTTGCATCGTGCATTCTGTTGCCGTTAAGGTCTTTGTAGAAAACTGCCGTGTATTTGTAATACTTAAGCCTGGGTTGTTGTATATCGAACGATTTATTAATACCGAATTCAAAATATGAAGATGTAAATGTGTTTGAACCCGAATTATTATTTACGCGATGAAATGATGAGGTGTTAAGAAAATTTACCGTCCATCCTTTTTCTGCAAACCATCTTACGCCGGTATTAAGATTTATCCTGCTGTTTTCGGATGACAGGTTGTTTATGTATGAGCCTCTGAGAGTAAGAAGTAATTTGTTATTTATTATATATTTTTCGTAAAACGGAATTATATTTAATGACTTTGAGTATATTAGTGAATAAAAATAGGAAAATTGTTGTGAAATATTATACGGACCGAGATGATATATTAAATGAACACCGAAACTTTTCTGTTTAAAACTTGCCGTAATTTGTGCAACATTGTATTGGCGTTCTCCGAGTCTTCCTTCGTAAGAAACACCGTTTAGATACAATGAATAATTATAAACAGACGTAATGCCGTATTTTGCAGAAAAAGTAAATGAGTTGTCGGTAAATTTATTATAAATTCGTGCACCGGCTTCAAGTGATCCGGTGTAAGTTCCGAAAATATCTTCAGTGCTTAAATAAACAAAATTATTAGAATTTTCTTCGTCAAAAACAGGACCTGCATATAAAAATACATTTTTAGGGGTATAATAACCGAACATAGTTTTTACTTTTCTGAATTTTGAGAATCTGTCTGTTGAAATTCCGTCATCTGTATAAACAAAAGGTCTGTAGCTTTGGTTGAATATTTGAATATTGATGATTTTATTTTTTTTGAGATAAGCATTTATTAAGCCTTCAGAATATTGGCGTCCCTGAGAATATCCGAAATAATGAGGTGTTCCGTATTCACTTCTGAAATTGAAAGTTGCTTTTTTTATTCTTCCGCTGAAACCTGCTCTGTATCCCCAACCTTTGTATGTAATATTTTCTGTAAATCTTCTGTAGTCGGACTCACTGTTTCCTATTATCAGCATTACACTGTTTTTTGCGATATTTGTTGTTAATTTTGCAAACCCGAGCTTGAAGTTATCTCCGTAATCTGTATTTTCGGAATAAACCCCGCCAAACTCTAATGCAAACAACTTTTGAAAATTATGGGTATAAGAACCGGCATAGTTTTGTATATTACGAACAACACGTTTAGTAAAAACACCTTTAATTATATTGTTATTCTTTCCCAGCTTTTGGGAAACGGCTATTCCTCTGCCGTACATACTGTGTTCAAAATTTCCTGTATAATCTCCCAAAAAAACAGATGTTTTTCTTGTGCTGAATTTGGTTTCTAAGCGACTGTTTACCCATAGGTCGGCACCGGTTTTACGGTTATAATTTTCAAAAGAATAATAAATGTCTTTTTGGTTTTTTAACAGTATATTTCCGTAAACTCTTCCTATGTAAACAGGAGCGGTAGTTCCGAATATATTATAAGCGGTAAGTTCTATATTTAGCGGCTTTTTATATTCGGGCATTTCGTTTTTATATTTCCAGTTTATGTATTTGAACCAAATTGCTTTTTTTATGACAGAATCCCGCTTATTAATATTTATATTCAGTTTATGAACGCGATATTTGTTGTAATCAATTTCACTGTTTAATTTTACTTCATATTCTAATTTTACAGTCTCTCCCGATTTTATGTTTAATTTATCAATCGTCAGCTCTTCTTTATTTTTTGTAACAGTAATACTTTTGTCGGGAATAAACTGAATGTTGATAAGTTCGTCAACATTTCCGGAGTTTTCAATTGTGATTGCAAAATTTGACTTAAGTTTTTTTTGGTTGAAAAATGCAGATGTTTTATCTGTTTTTATGTTTACTGAAGAAATTACAGGTATTTTGACAAAGGCATATACGGTATTATATACGGAACCTTTTTCGTTATTAATTACTGCGACAATTGCATACCCGACTCCTCCGTCAGCATTTTTTGACAGACTGACTCTTACAGGAATTGAAATTTCGGCATAACCCTGTAAGGTTATTTTTTCCATAGAGTTCCCTATAATTCTCCAGTCTTTTGGTGTGTTAAACTGAATATTAAGTGTTACGGGATTATTTGTTTTATTTTTAATATACAGAATGTCAAAGAAAGACTTCCCTTGCTTGACTTCAACTTGGTCTTTTAAAAATCGGACTTCAATATCTCCCTTTTTCAGTGTGTTTTGGCAGATTGTAAGTTTTACAATAAATGTTATAAAAAACAGAAGCAGTAAATATTTTCTCAAGTATGTCATAAATTACGTAATTCTGCCGAATTTAATATGATATATTATTGTTCAATATCATGTTTTTGAGTTTATGATTAATTTCTGCCGAGAGTAAAAACTATATCTATTACATAATGGTCGGGATTTTTTCCTATTAGTGAGTTTTGAGTCAGTATACTTTTACCGCAATTATATGTAATAAAAATAACGGTAGTAGCAGGGGCTGTAATTGCTCCTCCCGTAATAAGCGAAACATCAATATTACTCAGAGCCTGAACCCCGGTGCTGCCGGGGTTTCCGGTTGCTTCTAATTCAATAGTATTCAAATTCAATGTGTTTCCTGCATCTCCGTCAATTGTCGGGCTTAAAGCCTTAACATCTAACTTCCAAGTCGGATAAATTCCGATTCCGCCTGCATCTGTAGTATCATTATAATAGATTCTAAGCTTTGTCCAGTCGGTGTAAGTTATACCGTTTTTATATTTTTCCAGAGAGTTAAAATAAAAATTGACAGAACCGCCGGATTCAATGGTTAATCTTGATGTAGTGTTCTGTCCGGCAGCATAATTGCCGAAAAACAATATAACAAAAACCATAATCAGCAACTTATTCATAACAATCCCGTTTATCAATTTGTAATATTGATAATATTAAGGAAAATCCGGCATTATACCGGAATATTTGAAATTTTCCTTAAAAATAATGATTTTATATTAATGTTGTGACAGTTGAATAATTGCATTTACGACATATCTGTCGGACGTAATACTTTGTTGCAGCAGTGATGTTGCATTCATTGTGCCTTCACCTGTTCCTAATCTCCATTGTATTACAAAAGCATTTTGAGTAATATTCCGAGTCCGGGATAGTTTGATGTTACAATAGGGGCTACAGCATTTGTTAACGGGACTACGGCGGCAGGCAAATCCCAATTTACTCCGTTAGAACCGGTTGCTCCTGCGTCTGCAACAACAAGGTACCCCAAGTTGTCAAGAGGGATTGTGTGAGCAGCATCATCTACTCCTATAAATGTAGCTGCATCTGCTGTTAGTGTAACATCAAAATCTACGGATGACGCTACAGTAAAATGTGTGTCATAACGAGCATTTTGGGCAATTCCGTTAGTGTACTGGTCTATGGTATTTACAACATATTCCAAGTTTCCGCCGCTTGTAATATTAAGCCTTAGAATTGAGTTAAGCGTTACACCTACGGGGATGACTCCGGAATCAGAAACGGGCTGAGAAAAAACACCGGTAATTGAAAATAAAACCGCTGTAATTAAAATAGTTAACTTTTTCATAATATGGTATTTTTTGGTTTAAAAAAATATTTACCTGCTAAAATTAATATAAAAAGATATAAAAACAAAATTATAAAGGGTAAAGTTTGAAGCCGATAATGACAATGTCATCAACTTGCTCTAACTTTCCTTGCCATTTTTTTAAGAATAAACTTAATATTTCTCTTTGTTTATCAAGTGGTTTGTCGTGTATATCAGCCAGCAGACTTCTGAAAAATTTGCTCATAAGTTTTCGTCCGGTCTGTTCGCCTATCTGGTCGGCATATCCGTCAGAAAATATATATACAGTAGTAGGGCTGTCAATTTCTATGCTTTTTGTTGTGAAATTTGTATTTTCATTCTTATCGTAAATAATGCCGCCTATTGGTTTAATATTACCTTTAACCCTGTGCAGTTTATTATTTTTTATATAGACTAAAGGGTTTTTTGCTCCGGCAAATTCCAGAAGATTACTTTCGGGAATATAAGAGCAAAGAGCCATATCCATTCCGTCTCTGTTATTAGATTCATTTTGCCTTAATGATTTTCTTACTCCGGAATGAAGCTCATCAAGAATGTTTCCGGGCTTGTATATTTTTTTTTGCTCCACTATATTGTCCAGTAAGTTGTAACTCAACATTGAAAGGAATGCTCCCGGAACACCGTGCCCGGTACAGTCGATAGCTGATATAAATATTCTGTTGTGGGCATCGGCTTTGCCCGGGTTTACAATAATATTTTTGAACCAGTAAAAATCACCGCTTACTTTATCTCTCGGTTTAAACAGGATGAATGATTCCGGTATAAATTTTTGAAGTAAGCTTTGACTCGGGAGCATTGACTTTTGGATATTTACGGCGTAATTTATACTGGCATTTATATCTTTATTTTGTTCTTCAATTTTATTAAAAGCATTTGTCAGTTCTCTGTTTTTCAGCTCTACGTTTCTTTTTTGCCGTTCAATTTCTTCATTGGTTTCTCTTAGTTGTTTGTTATGTTTTTTTCGTCTTCTGATGTTTAAAATCAGTCCGAAAGCAATTATTAAAATTATTGTAATAGCTCCTGCTCCCAGTGTATAAATTAATCTTTGGGTTGCTTTTTCTTCTTTTGCTTTTGCTTCTGCCAGCAGCCTGTCTTTTTCAGCTTTTTCAAGTTTCGTTTTTTCAAGAGCTATTTTTGCTTCTGCAATAATCAGCGAATCTTGTTGAGCTTTTAATTTTCTGTTTAAGGTATCTTCTGCAATTTCTTTATTTTTTCTTATAAGTTCAAGTTCTAATTGTTTTGTCTTTGTTTCGGCTTCTTTCATTCGTATTTCTGCAATTGATTTTATACGCTCTTCGCTTACACGCTCTTTTGTCTGTTTTTTTTCAAAATGTTGTCTGTAAGAAGCAAATTTATCCATATATTCTGCGGCTTTTTGCATATTCCCGGCTTTTTGGTAGTTGTCAGCCAGCATTCTGTAACTCATTAAAACAAGTTTTGACTCTTGATTTTTATTTGCAATATCAAGGGCTTTTAAGATATTCATAATTGCATTCTTATAATCTTTTCGGACGGATAAAATGTAAGCTAAATCTAAAAGTCCGGATGCAATATCTTTTTGTGTTCCTATGCTTTTTCTTATTTTAAGGCTTTGTTGAAAATACAAAAGGGCTTTTTCATACTCATCAATATTTGCGTAAATAAGACCTATATTACTGTATATTTTCATTACCTTTTTAAAATCTTTGTTTTTCCCGTATAAGTTTGCAGATTCTTTTAAATAAGGTATTGCTTTTTTTCCTGAATTTTTTTCAAAACAGAACAGTCCTGCTTTGTAATATGCGGCTGCTGCATCGCCGTAATTATCGTTACTTAAGTATTCATTTGCCTTATCTGTAAATTTTTTAAGCGTTTCTTCGTCTTTTTTTGATATTTGAGCATCGGAAACAGAAAAAAAACAGAAAAAAAATAATAGTATAATACTAAACTTAAATAAAATTTGGTGTTTTATTATGTGCATTTTACAAATGGTTTATATAAAATATGGTTTAATTTAAAATGTTGCTTGCTGTAACATATTAAATGTCAATAGTTAGGCATTTAATGTTTTTAGTGTTTTGGTTTTAGAGGATTCAAATAATTATGAAAATTAATAATTAATATTTATATTTGAAATTCTAAAGCTATATTTTTTATAAAAACCCAAAAAATGTTAAACAATAAGTTACTTTTATCTGTATTTATTCTTTTGTTATCTTTACAGGTTAAATCTCAAGATTTTGAAGTGGCTCCGGTAAAAATAAACTTTAAGGTAGACCCGGAGGATTCTCAAACGAAAGTTTTATCTGTTAAAAATCATTCTAATTTCAGAACCTCTTTTATGATAACATTTGCTGATTTTGTTATTGATAAATACGGTAATAAACAGGCAATTGAAAGAAACTCTTCTAAAACATCTTGTGCGGAATGGATAACACCGGAAAAAACTTTCTTTGATATAAATCCTAACGAACAAGTTTTGATTAAAATAACTATGCAGCCTCCGGTTGATGATTATTCAACCAGATGGGCTTTAATGTATGTTCAAACCGTGCATGAAAAAACAAGTTTTGATGTTGACCGGGGGTTTGGTGCCGGTGTAAGGGTCAGCGGGCGTATTTCTGTTGAAGTTTACAGAGCCCCCGTGGTAAATTTAAAGCCGAAGCTTAAAATTAAAGATTTGAGAGAGGTAAGCAGTATTGATACCCTAAACAGATATTTTGTTGCAGATGTTATAAATCAGGGGAAAAATATTGCAAAATGTAAAGTTACTTTTATCGCCTCAAATTTGGGAACGGCAGAAGAATTTGAATTTGAACCGATTTACTTTGAATCTTTTCCGGGTTTTCAGCGTGAGGTGAAATTTAAATTACCGGATACATTGCCTGCAGGAAAATACTCTTTTGTAGCCCTTCTTGATTACGGAAAAGACATTACTATTGAAGGAACCAGATTAAATAAGCCGCTGATGATATTACCGAAAAAGGATAAAAATGAAAATTCAGATAATAAAAAGTGATTAAAAGAATTTTAATATTCTCAACAAGTTTGTTTTTTTTGAATCTTTCGCTTTTCGGGCAGGAGTTTATAAAAACATATTACGATAAAAATAATTCTGTTGTAAAAGAAGAATATTTTGCATTCGTAAACGGTAAAGATACCGTAAAACACGGTAATTATAAATTTTACGGAAAAAACGGAAATATTTTACAGGAAGGGGAGTTTGCTGATAATCTTACGGAAGGCAAGTGGAAAATTTATTATGAAAACGGTAATATAAAATCTGAAATAAATTTAAAAAAAAATAAAAGGACAGGAAAATTTCTTCATTATTACATATCCGGGGAAAAAGAGCAGGAGGGAGTTTATAAAAACAGTTTTCCTGACGGCAAAATCGTTACATATTACAAAAACGGAAATATTAAGAGTGAGGGTTTTTACGAAAACGGTTTGTTAAACGGAAAAGTTTTTAAATACAGAAATGACGGGACATTAAGCGAAGTGCAAAACTATGTTTACGGTAAGGAAAACGGTTTGTGGGAATCGTATTATGATACCGGAGAATTAAATTACAGAGGAAAAAAAGTTGAAGGTCTTTATTCGGACACCCTGTATGTTTATTATAAGTCAGGCAATATCGAACGAAAAAGTTTTTATAAAAACGGTCTTTTGGACGGAAAACTTACTGCTTATTACGAAAACGGTGTTTTAATGGCAGAATATAATTATAAAAACGGGGCATTAAACGGAGAGTATAAATCTTATCACAATAACGGACAACCGGCAGAATACGGCAAATATAAGGATAATTTACGTACGGGATTTTGGAAAGCTTTTTACCCTGACGGAAAATTG
>CAMZKI010000292.1 GCA_947311125.1 uncultured Chlorobiota bacterium | reverse complement strand
ATCATCAAGGGACAATAGTTTTTGCAGATGGCACATTGCCTGCAATAGGAGATACTCCTGATGCAAGTTGGGTTAATGTTCCTGCTGGGACGCATTTAGAGGGATTTTTACCCGTAGAGGCTGATGAAAGAAGTAATAATCTTATTTTCAGAGTTCTTTGTATAAAAGACGGAACAGCTTATGATTATATTAACTTAAAAGTTATTTTAGTTGAAGAAAGTAATGTCACACTTCCTGAAAGCTATTCAGTTTCCATTGTAAAAAGTTCTGATGGAAGTGAAGATGGTGCAGATGTAGTTTTCACTGTTAGTGTAAGTCCGGTAAATAATTCAGGTTCTGCAATAACAGGAGATATTAGTTATTCCGGAACAGCAACAGAGGAAACGGATTATAGTGGAACATTGAGTTTTTCAATTCCTGACGGAAGTTCATCGGTTAATATTAATATACCGATATATGATGATACTGAAGTTGAAGGAACAGAAACAATTATAGCTACTATTTCTAATCTTTCGAATGGAAGTTTGGGGACAGATAATGCAAGTGCTGATATTTTTGACAATGATGATAGTTCAGATGTAGAAAGTATAAAAAATAATGCAATTTCTGTTTTTCCTAATCCGGTGGGTGACGTTTTGTATATTTCTTCTGCTGCGGATATTAAAGAAATTACCGTTTATGATATTTCGGGGCGTGTTGTTTATAATAAACAATTTAATGTAAGATATGATTATTTTAATACAAGAATCAATACCGAATCATTTCCTTCGGGCGTATATTTTGTTAAAATTACAAGTAATCAATTTTCAGAAACTAAAAAATTAATTATACAGTAAGAACCACATAAAACCGTTCGGTAAGCTTTCCGGCAGCTATGCCGTTTATCCGGCGGCTTTACGGCAATACAACAACAAACACCCGCAGCACCCCGCATAATATGTTTGAAATAGTTGCATTTATGCCCTGCAACTTGCAGGAAGTAATTGCAATACCGGAAAACAAGCCCTGCAGCCTGCAGCGGATGTTTTCCGGCAAGGAAATACGCTGCTGCCGGCTGCGGAAGAACTTAATGCAGGAGCGAGGGTGTGTTTTAAAGTTGATACCCTTCACACCTGACTATAATAAGATGATTAAAACTCTTCAGCGGGGACAAAATCTAAAGTTCTGTTTTGCATATTAACACCTGTGAGCTGAATTTTTATGTTATCGCCGAGCCTGTATTTTTTCTTTTTGCGTTCACCCGTAATGCAGTAATTATCATCATCAAAAATATAAAAATCGTCGTCTAAATCACGCATTGCTATCATTCCTTCAATTTTTGTTTCGATAATTTCCACGTAAAGACCTCTTTCGGTAACGCCTGAAATAACGGCGTCGTGCACGGAGCCGAGTTTATCTTTCATAAATTCGGCTTGTTTGTATTTTATTGAAGCCCGCTCTGCCGTAACCGCAAGGCGTTCACGGTCGGATGCGTACTTGCATTTTTCGTTCAGTTCGTTAGTCATTGCCGGCTTTCCTTTGTTAAGGTATTTTGTGAGCAGGCGATGTACCATCATATCCGGATATCGTCTTATAGGCGAAGTAAAATGCGTATAAAAACTGAATGCCAAACCGTAATGTCCTATGTTATCGGCAGAATATTCGGCTTTAGCCATAGATTTTACGGCAAGTTGTTCTATCATATTTTGTTCTGCTTTACCTTTTACGTTATCAAGCAGTTTGTTAAGGTTTGGTGCAATATCGGCTTCATCTTTAAATCTGAAATCATAACCGAATTGTTTTATAAAACGGGAGAAAGAGTGCAGTTTTTCAATGTCCGGCTCGTCGTGAATACGATACACAAAAGGCTTGTTAAGTGTTTTTCCGACGAATTCGGCAACTTTTTTATTTGCCAGAAGCATAAATTCTTCAATTAAATGATTAGAATCTTTTGCTTCTTTAAAATATACGCCGAGCGGCTTGCCTTTTTCGTCAAGTTTAAATTTTACTTCAACCCTTTCAAAAGATACGGAGCCGTTTTTAAATCTTTTTTCTCTCAGTTTTTTGGCAAGTTTGTTAAGTTCGGTAATTTCTGTTGCCATATCACCTTTTCCGGTTTCGATAATTTTTTGTGCTTCGGCATAGTTAAATCTTCTGTCGGAATTAATGATTGTTCTTCCGAACCATTGTTTGCGGATATTTGCCTCGTTATCAATTTCAAAAACAGCCGAGTATGTGAGCTTGTCTTCATTTGGGCGTAAAGAACATACGTTGTTTGAAAGTTTTTCGGGAAGCATCGGGATTGTTCTGTCGACAAGATAAACGGATGTTGCACGTTCGTATCCTTCGCGGTCAATAGGGTCTCCTTCCTTAACGTAGTGAGTAACATCGGCAATATGAATGCCTGCTTCAATGTTTCCGTTTTTCAGTTTCCTGAAAGACAGAGCATCGTCAAAATCTTTTGCGTCTTCCGGGTCTATGGTAAAAGTCGGAATATTTCTGAAATCTTTTCGTTTTTTTATTTCTTCCGCAGATATTTGTACGGGTATTTTATCGGCAAGTGCCGTAAGGTTTTCCGGATATTTGTAAGGCAGGTTAAATTCGGTCAGAATTGCGTTCATTTCGGCATCATTATCGCCTTCGTTACCGAGAACGTCAATAATTTTTCCGATAGGGTTTTTTTGATGTTCGTTCCATTCCGTAATTTCAGCAACTGCTTTTTTGCCGTGTTCGGCACCGTTCAGGTTTTTTGAAGGAATAAAAATATCGTAAGGCATATTACGTTCGGTAACTATTAAGAACGCAATATTATCGTTTGTGATACTTACTATCCCGACAAATTTTGATTTATTTCGTTTTATTATCTTGGTAATTTCTCCTTCGGGGCTGCGTTTTTTTCTTCTTGCCCAAATTCTTACTTCTGCCGTATCTCCGTTCAGTGCGTGATTCATATATTTTCGCGGTATGTATATGTCTTCTTCGGTTTCTTCGGAAATAACAAAAGCCGAGCCGGTTGCAATCATAAATACTTTCCCGGTTACTACCGATTTTGTGGGTGCAAATTTGAACTTTCCTTTTTGCATTTCTTCCAGTTTTCCTTCTGTGCAAAGCATTGAAAGGACTTCGTTGAGGAGTTGCTTTGTTCGTAAATCGGTAATTGAAAGTTTTTTTGCAACTTGTTTATAGTTAAATTGTTGTGCGGGTCTTTTTCTGAATATTTCCAGAACTGATTTTTTAAGGGTTTTTTTGTTGTAGAGGGGCAGTTTGTTTTTTTTCTTATGTGCCATTATATTTTGTTTAGGTTTCTGAATTTTATGTTAATATGGTTGTCCCAGTTTGGTTTTACTATTATTTCGTCAGGGAAGTATATAATTCGTTCGGGTTGTATGTGTTTAAAATAATTACCTGTATCTTGTTTTCTGTTTTTGTTTTTGTCATAAATTATTGTTATACCGTAGGTTTGAGGTATTATATTTTCATAATATATTACAGTGTCTTCTGTTATGTTTTCGGTTTTAAGAAGGTTCTTGTCTTTGTCGTAAAGGTTTAAAATAATCTGACCTTCGGTTAGTTTTGAATATTCGGCACTGTCAACGGCTGCGGTATCATTCATAAAATAAAAGTTGTCTTGCTCAAATAATTTTACACCTGAAATATTTAAGGTTATCTTACCGTAATCATCTTTTTTACGAACGTTTATTTTGTATTCTTTTATTTTAGAGTAATTTCCGTAATAATCTTCAAGGGCAAACGAATCAAGTTCGAGTAAATATGAATACCCTTCTTTTTTATTGAAAGTAACGTGTATTTTTTTATCGTTTACAGAGTCTGTAAATACGGAAAAGTCAACCGGAATTCTTATGCTTATTTTTTCTTTCCCTTCGGGAACAGAGTCTTTTACGGTTTTTGTATTATCCGTTTTGCTTGTAGTTCTTCGTTTTCTGTGTCGCTGTTTTTTATATATCAGAGATAATGTATCGGTATGTTCCGTTATTTTTTTCTTGTATTTACTTTTATAATTTACGGCTATTTTAAGGGTATCGTTTTCTGCAATCTTGCTGTCGGTTATTTTGCATATAAGGCTGTCTTTTGTTTTATTGGACTTTAAACTGAAAGCATTTTCGTTTTTATAACGCAGGTCTTTAATTTCCGGGTTTGAAATAAGCGGTTTGTTAAATACCAGAAAAAACTCACTTGGTTGAGGTCTGCCGTATTTTTTAAGTTTTTGTTTTTTATGTTTGAAAACGGCATTTTTTACATATTCAAAATAAATTTTGTCTCCTTTTGTATTGTCATAATCAAAAACTCTTATTTTTAGCATTAAAGTATCTTCTTCGGTTAAATTTTTATCCGTAATTTTCAGTATTATTTTTTTGTTATTGTCGGGTTTGAGTCTTCTGAACCAATTTTCAGCATTTTCAGGTGCAAGTTCAATTGTTGTTTTTCCCGTTATGTTTTTTTTGAAGTTCAGAACGACTGTATCGGGCGAAGGGCGTTTAACAGACAGCAAAGATTGCTTAAAGAGAGGAAGGTTTAGAGTATCTTTAAATTTTTGAATTTGACCTTTAAAATATTCATTGTCATAAAAAACAATGAGTTTTAATGTGTCTTTTTCGTAAATGTTTTTGTCTTTAACAGAGCAAATTAATAAAGTATCGTTGTCGGAATATTTTCTGTCATATCTGACTTCACTTGTGTCAGCATTCAATATTTTTATGTAAAAATCATTGACATAAGGACGCTTTAATGCAAAAATTAACGTATCCGGAGCCGGACGAAAATGTTTTATAAGGTCTTGTTTTCTGGCATCGGAAACGATTGTGTCCGTTAATTCAAAAAACTTTATTTTTGAAGTATCCGCTTTTAAAACAGGAGTTTCAGCTTCAAAGCTAAAATCTGAAAAATAATCAATATAAGGGTCTGTATCAATAAGTTTAATATGTTTTTTCAGTGTGTCGGCGGCAAAATTAAATCCGAGAGCCATTGTATCGTGTTCGGCAATTTTATTGTCTGCAGAATCTTTATTAAAATAAGAACTTGTAAATTTAAGGGTATCTTTTGAAAACAGTTCTTTGTCTTTCAACCAAACGATAACGGTTTTTCCGGAATCTTGCTTTTCAATTAAAGAATTTTCTTCGGTTAAATTGAAATTTAAACCGTTCATTGTTAAATCTTCCGTATTTTTTGAGTAATTGAAAACACATTTGCCCTTTGTCTCTCTTTCGGCACCCGAAAGGTATTGCTTATTTTTGTCTTCCGTAAAAGCAAAAAGGATAATGTCGGACGGGCTGTAAATATAATTTTCATAAACGATTACGGTATCTTTTGTAAGGGTGTCTCCGGCAGTATCTTCCGAGCCTGTATGCAATACCGAGCCGGCTTTAAAAGTATCAATTCTTGTTTCTTTTTTAACTTTCGGGATTATGAGAGAGTCTGTAAATGCAATTTTTTCATTCGGTAAATTGAAATTTAAATTTGCATCGTTGTCTTTTAGTGCGAATATTTTGTATTTACCGGGTTTTATGTAATTAATTTTAAAAATTCCGGATGTGTCGGTTTTGGCTATATAGTAAGGCTTGTCCGTAACAGGAGCAGAATCTGTAAGGTTTGTATAAAGCATTACTAATAAATCGGGCTGTACTTTATGTGTTACGGCATCAATAACTTTTCCGGAAACCTCCATTGTGTCAAGTTTGTCTCCGGTTGAAAAAACAAATCTGAAATCGTTCATTTTATTTCCTTCGTGAAAGTCTTTTATTGAATTCCCGAATAAAAATGTATATGTTGTTGTATCTTTAAGTTGCTCATTTAAATTAATGATTAGAGATTTTCTTTTTATTTTAAAATCGGGTTTTTTAAGTAAGGGCGGAGATGATAAAAAAGTTGCGTTAAGATTTTCTAAAACAAAAAATTCATCAAAAGTTAATTTTATTTCATCTCCTTTAAAATTAAGTCCTTTATCGGACGGAGAACTTTCGAGAAATACCGGCGGGTCGGTATCTCTCTCTCCTCCGGAAAGTGTACCTATTTGTGCACATGCCGAAAAAAGAGCCGTTGTAATTAATATTATATAGAAATGTATTTTATTCATACTTTAATCTGTATAAAACTTCAGGAACTGCTGATTTATTTTTGAAATATCGACCAAAATTAACAAAATTTGCGTGCTTAAAATAAATTATGATAAGAATTACTCATTACAGAACAAAATGTATAGGGTGTAATTACTGTGTCGAAGTTGCACCTTTTCGTTGGGTTATGGACGAAAGCGACGGGAAAAGCTGCCTGGCGGATGCTAAAAGTAAGAAGAATATTTTTATTGCAATTGTATCTGATGATGAGTATAATTACAATAAAGAAGCAGCAGAAATATGTCCGGTAAATATAATAAAAGTTGAAAAAATATGAGAGAGATTTGACCGAGACGTTTCTTTTTCTATTTTTGTTGCTTGTAAAGCCCTCGTAGTTCAACGGATAGAATAGCAGTTTCCTAAACTGTAGATACAGGTTCGATTCCTGTCGGGGGTACAATTTTTTCCTGCTCGTAAATACCCTTAAAATGCTAATTAAGGTTCGGATTTTCAGGAAAATATTGCCACAATCTGTAGGGTTTGCCTAAACCCGAAACAACCTTATCCCATATTTTTTTATCGTTTTGCATAATTGTTTTTACATCAATATCGGAAACAAGCCAGTAGTCTTTTTTTATTTCGTTGTCAAGTTGTTCTGTTCCCCATCCGGAGTATCCTATAAAAAAGCGTATCTTATTTTTATCTAATGCTCCTGCTTCCGACATAGTTTTTATTATATCAAAATCACCGCCCCAATATAAGTTATCCTTTATATGTATGCTGCCCGGTATTTTTTTTCCGTAAGTATGTATATAGTATATATGTTCGTTTCCTACAGGACCGCCTATCGATACGTTTATGTCAAAATTTCCGAATTCTGAAGAAATTTCAGAGATTTTTCTGCTTACAGGTTTATTAAGAATAAATCCGACGGTACCTTCAGTATTGTGTTCTGCAAGTAAAATTACAGATCTGGTAAATATTCCGTCGGGAGCAAAGGGCTCTGATACAAGCACTAATCCCTGATCCGGTTTTATGTTATTATGAGTTATTTTAAAAATGTTTTCGTAATTATTCATAGATTAATTATTTTCCTTTAAATTATGTTCAATAAAAGTGCCGATTTAATATTTTATGACGATAAAATAAATTTAATTTATATTTTTGTGTGATAATCAATATTTACGGAACAATATATGATGAATCGCATATCTTTTATACTAACGACAATATTTGTTGTTATATTATTCGGCTCTTGTAATCGAAATGTAAGGTATATATATAAAAAAGACCAAAAACCGGACAGTGTTTATACGTATAATATAAAGTCAGAAATGTACAGGTTAAAGCCTGACGATATACTGCACATAAAAATAATTACTACAGAACCGGATATAAATAAGCTTTTTAAGATAGAGGAAAATGCCGGCACACAGAGTCAGAACAGCAGCAACTTTTATCTGTCAGGTTTTACCGTGAACGACAGCGGTTATGTTAAAATACCGATTCTCGGAAATATAGAAGCAGCGGGGAAAACGGTTCCCGAATTCAGAAAAGAAGTAGTTGAAAAAACACAATTGTATTTGAAAGATGCTTTTGTAAGCGTTAAGTTAGTAAATTTTAAAATATCTTTTTTAGGCGAAGTAAATAATAAAGGTACCGTATATATTTATCAGGATAATATTGATATTCTGGAAGCTGTTTCAAGAGCAGGAGGTGTAACTAATTATGCAGATATGAAAGCTGTAACCGTAGTAAGAGGAGAAGAAGGGAAACGGTTAGTTTATAAATTGGACTTAACTGAAAGAAAACTGCTCACATCCGAAAAATTTTATTTATACCCTGATGATATAATTATAATTGATCCGGTGAAAGCAAAAATTGCAAAAACTAATCTTCAGGATTACTTCTTCTTCTT
>CAMZKI010000291.1 GCA_947311125.1 uncultured Chlorobiota bacterium | reverse complement strand
TTTATTAACGATATTTTTTAATTCATAAACTTTCCCTTGTTCTTTTTTGATATTATTATGACATTTTTCGTGTGCAGACGTAATTTTTTTTATTATCGACTCAGAATCAGCTAAGTTAATATTATCTTTCTTCGCCCTTTTTCTGATAAATTTTAAAAAACTCATTTTTTTCAACTTTTTTTACCAAAATACTATGTTTACAATTAAATACATCAAGTTTATTTTTTATTACAATATGTTGCATAACATTATTTCTCAGAATATTATACCTCTCAATATTATCAAATACAACAAATAATGAATTTGCATTTGCAAGCTTTGTATACCTGTATTAAATCTAAGATTTTTTCATATCAAATGTAATTAATTATTAAATAATTGCACTGTTTTTTTTAAAAAAAGAATATCCGAAAAATAAATGCTAAATTAATTTTTTAAAATTGAAAAGATTCTTAATTTTGCAATATAATGTGAACATAAATATATTAACTGTTTAATTTATAAAATTATGAAGAAATCAATAATTATTCTTTCATCACTTTTAATTGCAGCCGTATTTTTTACCGGTTGTAACCCATTAACTAAAATGGTAAAAAAAGCCGGTGAGGTTGAATTTAAAACGACACCTAATCCGCTTGAAATGCACGCAAACAAAGTACCTATTGACGTAAAAGTAACATTCCCTCCCAAATATTTCGGAAAGACTGTCAAACTGGTTATCACGCCGGCATTAATTGCTGATAATAATACTTCAAATGAAGTTCTTTTTAAGACACAAACTGTTATCGGTGAAAAATTTGAAGATAACTACAAGCAAATCAGCTATAAAGAAGGAGGAACATTCTCTTTTCAAGATACTATAGCTTATGATTCTAAATACAGAGCTTCTGATTTAGAATTAAGATTCCAAATTTCAACTCAAAAAGGAAAATCTGCGAACATCACCAAAGTTAAAATTGCTGACGGTATTATAACAACTCCGGAATTAGTAGATGCAGGAATGACTGCTGACGGCGGATTAAAAAGAGGAACCGTTTTAGGCAAAATGGTTGCTGTACCTGTTACAAAACCGGAAGTTCGTATGGAGACCGAGAGTGCAAAAATTTATTTTGACCTGCAAAAGTCGACAGTAAAAAGGTCGGAGCTTAAAAAAGAAGAAATACAAAACTTAGAAAAATCAATAAAAGAGGCAGCTCAAGACCCTGACAAAGAGCTTAAGAACATTAAAATTGCAAGTTATGCTTCACCTGACGGTCCGCAAGACTTAAATGAGGAGTTGGTAAACGAAAGAGGAAATAACTCTAAAAAAGCTTTTGACAAAGTTTTATCAAAAGAAAATATAGAACAAATTGAAAATGCAAACTTCCTGACAAGAGAAACTACACCTGCAGAAGACTGGGACGGTTTCAAAAAAATGGTCGAAGCATCGGATATGGAAGACAAAGACCTTGTTTTAAGAGTTTTAAGCATGTATTCAGACCCAGACACAAGAGAAGCTGAAATAAAAAAATTAGCTGCTGTTTATGATAATTTAAGAAAAGACATCCTTCCTATGCTAAGAAGAGCAGAAATTAAATTTGAATATCAGGGAAGAGCAAAAACAGACGATGAACTTAAAAATATGTTAAAATCAAATCCTGACGGATTATATCAGGAAGAATTACTTTATGCTGCTTCTATTGCTGACGGTTGTGCAGCTAAAGAAGAAGGATACAAAACATATACCTCTAAATATCCCGAAGATTGGAAAGGATGGAATAACTTAGCTGTAATACAAGCTAAGCACGGAAATCTGTCTGATGCAAAAACAAGTTTTGAAAAAGTTCTTTCTAAAAATGCAGACAATCCGCCCGCATTAAATAATCTTGGTGTTATTGCACTGGCAGAAGGTGATTTGGATAAAGCTTGGGATTATTTTGAAAGAGCAGAAAACGCAGGTTGTAAATCTCCGAACCTACATTATAACAAAGGAGTTATTCTGATAAAAAAAGCTCAATATTCAGCAGCAGTTGCCGAATTTGAAAGTGATTCTTTTAATAAAGCATTAGCTCAAACTTTAGCAGGAAATAACGAAGATGCAATAGCTACTTTAAATAATATAGGCAGCAGCGAATACGGTATTTTTTATTACCTGAAAGCTGTTACTGCAGCAAGAGCTGATAAAGTAGATGATGTAATCGAAAATCTTAAAATTGCAATTACTAAAGAGAGTTCTTTGAAAGATTATGCAAGAGATGATGCCGAGTTTTTGAAATTTATTGATAATTCCGCTTTCAGGGGCGTTATTGAATAAAACATACCTTAACTATAAAAAAAAGAGTTCTTCAGTTATTTTGAGAACTCTTTTTTTATTCTGCAAAAATGTCATAAAAAAACAACCGGCATATTGTTTGAAAACAAAGACGCGAAGTGTTAAATATTAAGAACTAAAAAATATAAGATATGCAAAAAGGTAAGATTAACGTAACGGGCGAAGATATATTCCCGATTATCAAAAAGTTTTTGTATTCAGACCATGAAATCTTTTTAAGAGAACTGATTTCTAATGCGGTTGATGCAACACAAAAATTAAAGATACTTGCATCAAAAGGGGATTACAAGGAAGAACTCGGAAATTTAACAATTCGAGTTAAAGTTGACAAAAAAGCAGGAACCATAACCGTTTCGGATGCAGGGATAGGAATGGATGCCGAAGAAGTTGATAAATACATAAACCAAATTGCTTTTTCAGGAGCCGAAGATTTCGTAGAAAAATATAAAGATGATGCAAATGCCATAATCGGACATTTCGGTTTAGGTTTCTACTCTTCTTTTATGGTATCTGACAAAGTTGAAATTCTTACAAAATCGTATAAAAATGATAAATCGGCTGTAAGGTGGGAATGCGACGGCAGTCCGAATTTCATACTTGAAGAAGCAAAAAAAGAAAACAGAGGAACAGATATTATTCTTCACATTGACAAAGACTCAACAGAATTTCTGGAAGAAGCAAAAATTGAAGAACTTTTGAACAAATATTGTAAGTTTTTACCCGTTGAGATAGCCTTCGGCAAAGAAAAAGAATGGAAAGACGATAAATATGTTGAAACAGATAAAGACAGAATAATTAATAACACAGAACCTGCGTGGACAAAAAAACCTTCGGAACTTAAAGACGAAGATTATAAAAAATTTTACAAAGAATTGTACCCGGCAAGTTTTGAAGAACCGTTATTTTATATCCACCTTAATGTTGACTACCCCTTTAACCTTACGGGAATTTTATATTTCCCTAAATTTAAAAATACAATAGAGCTTCAAAAAAATAAAATACAACTCTACCAGCGTCAGGTATTTGTAACAGACTCGGTTGAAGGTATAGTGCCTGAATTTTTGACATTGTTACACGGAGTTTTAGATTCTCCGGATATTCCGCTGAATGTATCCAGAAGCTACTTGCAAAGCGATGCAAACGTTAAGAAAATTTCAAGCCACATTACTAAAAAAGTTGCTGACAGACTAAAAGAAATATTCAGTAAAGAAAGAGAAGATTTTGAAAAAAAATGGAATGATTTGCGAATATTTATCCAATACGGAATGCTAAGCGATGAGAAATTCTATGAAAAAGCCGTTAAATTTTTCTTATTGCAAAATACAGAAGGTAAGTTTTTCACATTTGACGAATATAAAAAACTGACTGAATCAAACCAAACAGACAAAGATAAGAACCTGATTTATCTTTACACAACCGACCCCGACGGACAATACAGTTTTATTGAAGAAGCTAAAGAAAAAGGATACGATGTTTTGGTAATGGACGGGCAACTTGACGCTCATTTCATAAATCATATTGAAACAAAACTCGGAGGAGTAAAATTTTCGCGTGTTGATGCCGATGTTATTGATAAATTAATTCAAAAAGATGAGAAATTCGAGTCGAAATTAACTAAAGAAGAAGAGGAAAACTTAACAGTTGTTTTTCAAAGTCAGTTGCCTGACGATGCAACTTTTTTAGTCAGTTTTGAAGCAATGAAAGAAACAGCAAATCCTACCGTTGTTACTCAAAATGAATTTATGAGGAGAATGAAAGATATGTCCAAACTCGGAGGAGAAGCTTCTTTTTACGGTAATTTGCCCGACAGCTATAACATTATCGTAAATTCAAATCACAAGCTTATTGAAAGTTTGAAAGAGAAGATGAATAAGAAAACAGAAAAAGCTTTAAATGAAATTAAAGAAGAAAAAAATAAGCTGAATGCTGAAATTGAAGCACTGAACAAAATTCAAAAAGATAAAAAAGAGGAGGATATTCCGCAGGAGGAGAAAGACAAAAGAGAGGAGTTGAATAAAAAACTTTCGGAACTTGAAGAAAAAAGACGTAAAATACTTACAGATTTCGGAAAAAAACAAAAACTCGTAAAACAGCTTATTGATTTAGGATTATTGGCAAATAATATGCTGAAAGGCGAACCTCTGAGCAAATTTGTAAAAAGAAGTGTTGAACTGATAAAAGCATAATACAGATTATATTTTAAACAGCCGAATTTAATATCGGCTGTTTTTTTATCAAAAAAATATTGATATTTAACACTTTTTTGGAAATCTAATTTTTTTATTTGTATATTTGAGTTTTGAAGAAAAAAACATTTTTCCGTAATGAAAAGCATCTACGTAAAAAAAACGAAAAAAACACCTCTGATAAGTTTGGATATTGATGAAAACATTTTTCAAATAAAAGGCCCTTCTTTTTCCGAGGATATACTTTCTGTTTATGAGCCCGTAATAAAATGGATGAATGAAAATCTTCCGAACATTGAGAAAGAATTAACTTGTGAGTTCTACTTTACCGTTCTTAACAGTGCTTCGCATAAAAAGATTTTTCAAATTTTGATTATTCTTAACGGATTTATGGACCATGGTAAAAATATCAAGGTTAAATGGTATTACGATGAAGATGATGAAGATATTATGGAGATGGGAGAAGACCCTTACCGAACTTATAAATCTTCCCTTTGAGCTTATCCCTGTATCAAACTAATCTATTATCAACTGGAGTATAAGGTATGATACTTTTCCGTTAATTTTCTTAAAAGTGTGTTTTATTTTGTTACCGTTATTTTTCAGCCTCATATCAATCAGGTTTATATCAGGCTTTTTGCTTATATCCGATTTAAAAAACTCACTTAGATAGTCTCTTATTTTTATTAAACTGCTTTCGGAAATTTTATTAATCATATCTATTTTATTCTTGAGAATCACTGATTTTTTATTCAAAATAACGTTCCCTGCCGTCAAAAACAACTTCCCTTTTTTATTACTCAATAAATAAACTCCTCTGCTGTCCCTTATTTCCGATTTTTTATCATCTCCGGAAAAATCGTCTGCAAAATCAATGATGTTTTTAATTAACCTGACTGTTAAATCAAAAACTTTTTGTTGTAAAAGTTTCCCTCCCATAGAATGAGATTCTATTACGGGAAGCAAACTTTCAAGGTTTTTAAATGCGAATGTGCCGTTAAAATTCAGCAGAATATTTTCATTGTTCAGCAAATCATGAAATGCGGATATTCTGTCCAAAGATATTAAATCGCAAGAACCGGCTTTGTCTTTCTTATCATTGATAATTATTTGAATCTGATAGTAATAATAAGAAAAATTATCATCTGCTTTTTTAAATTTGTATTGAATATGACCGTCTGTTCTTCTTGCCATTGTTATAATACCCAGGCCTCCTCCGCCTTTTTCCGTAATAACACCGTCTAATAAAATTTTTTGGTATTCTTTTTTTAACTCCTGCGGTGTTAAAGTTTTTATTTTTTTTAAGTAATTTTCAAGAGCCGGAATATTTTCATTACTTATAACATTTGCTGTTGTAATATAAATTGAGTTATTTGTTTTTTGAATAACCAATAGTCCTTCATCGGAAATATTATTATTATCGGCTATATCTTGGTGCCTGATAACATTTTGTAAAGATTCTATAAGAAAATAAGATATTCTGTTCCTATAAGCACTTGTCTCTTCATCGCTTACAAATTTTGCCTCATTAAGGCTCAGAATATTTTCGGTAATATTTTCGGAAAAATGTCCTCTGTAAATAAATTCAAAATAATCTTTATCAGAATACTTAGTTAAATCATATGCAAGTTCAGCCTGGCTTATATTATACCGGTTATCATCCATTTAATTTTACAGTATTTATTAAATTTTTACATTAATTTTATATGTTTTTTGCCTGCAATATATTTATTTTTTTCCTTTAGATTTCCGTTTTTATCAAATATTTTCCAAACACCGTCTTCTTTCCCGTTTATAAATCTCCCCTCTTGCTTTATTTTGCCGTTGTTGAAATAAACTATCCACTTCCCTTCATATTCTCCTTTAAGGTAATTTACGTACGGGATTTTGGAAAGCTTTTTACCCTGACGGAAAATTGTTTACCGAAGGAAATTACCTTAAAGGAGAATATGAAGGGAAGTGGATAGTTTATTTCAACAACGGCAAAATAAAGCAAGAGGGGAGATTTATAAACGGG